>JBOHTT010000270.1:0-2981 GCA_050733775.1 Vulcanimicrobiaceae bacterium | reverse complement strand
GACGGGCTACATCGTTACCTTCCTGCCGATCGAGACCGGAAACGTCCCGCCCGCAACCGACATTACCGGCTCCAGCACGCAGCTGACCGGAAACGGCGCCGTTACCGTCGACGCGAGCGGCAATATCTACGTGGTCAACACGCAATTCGGCGGCAACCCGCCGGCATCGATTTCAGAATTCGCGCCGAGTGCCAACGGCAACGCCGCCCCGATCAACGCGATCGGCGGCGCGAACACCGGGCTCGACATCGGCTGGTGGGGCATCGCGATCGGACCACCGTAACAACGTGAGGTAAGTCACCGTCGGCATGCAGCACAGCATGGGTAGCATTGCTTCGCTACTCGTGGGAGGGACTGTATGCAAACTCGTGCTGCAATCAGCTTTATTGCTTTCTTAGCGCTGGTTGCTTGCTCGCATGGCGGAACGTCGTCGATGCCTCCGATGACGACCGGTCCGTCGACGAACACGCATCTCACTCGGGCGGCGCAATCGGTCACTCCGCCGTCCGGATGGGCGGCGACCAACACCGTCGGTCTCCAACTGCTTGGAGCAACCCCGCAAGGCACGCTCTCACCGGCGACGCAATTGAACATCGTCGTCGCATTGGCACTGAACGATCCCGCCGGCGCACAGACGCTCGCGCAGCGCGTCAATAACCCCAGCGACGCGCTCTACGGACAATTTGTCTCGCCGAGTCAGTTCGCCGCTTCGTACGGACCGACGTCAGCACAAGTCAACGCCGTGACGGCGTATCTCACGAAGCAAGGCTTCTCGAGCGTGCAAGCCGAGCCGAACAATCTCTTTGTCTCGGCGACGGGAACGGCGGCGCAAGTGCAAGCCGCGTTCAATACGTCGCTGCAGCAGTTTGCGTGGAACGGCCTGCGGGTTTATACGAACCCGGGGCCTGCCTACGTGCCGACGTCCTTGAGCGGGATCGTGCTCTCCGTCTTAGGCCTGAACAACATCCCCGCACAGACCGCGATCCACAAGGCGTCCGGCCTTCCATGCGATGTGTCCGTGCAGAATAACTGCGTGCGCAGCTACAACGCGGCGGGATTCCAGCAAGCCTACGATGCCGGAGCCACGCCGACCGGCAGAAGCACGACAATCGCCGTGATGGCCGAAGGCAATATCTCGCAAGTCACGTCCGACCTGCGCTATTACGAACAGCAAAACGGTCTGCCGCAAGTTCCGGTGACCGTCGTGCAAGTCGGTATTCCGACACCCGATACGTCCGGCGTCGACGAATGGGATCTCGACTCACAAACGTCCACCGGAATCGCGGGAAACGTCTCGCACCTCTACTTCTACGTCACGTCGTCGCTCACGGATTCCGACCTCGCGCTCGATTTCAATCGTTGGGCATCGCAGGATGTCGCCAAGATCGGCAACGCGTCGCTCGGCATCTGCGAGTTCTTCGCATATCTCGATGGTTCGATGCTCGCCGACGATCAAGTCTTCTTGGAAGCAGCCGCGCAAGGGCAAACCATGTTCGCCGCAACCGGCGATCAGGGTTCGGCTTGCGGTGTTGGCGCGCCGAACGGCGTTCCGGCTGCCGGGCCGCCGTTTGTCGAATATCCGTCGGCATCGGCCTACGTCGTCGCCGTCGGCGGCACGACGCTCGTAACCGACACCAGCGGCAATTACGGCGGCGAAGCCGCGTGGTATGCCGGTGGCGGCGGGATTTCGCAATTCGAACCGTCGCCATATTGGCAAAGCACCGTCGTCACCGTCGGTCCGCAGTGCAACTGCAAAGCGACTCCCGACATCGCGATGGTTGCCGATCCGAATACGGGCGCTGAAATCTTTATCGCCGGAACCGCCTCGTATTATGGCGGCACGAGTCTCGCCTCACCACTCGCCATGGGCATGTACGCGCGCATGCAAACGGCGCACGCCAACAAACTCGGCTTCGCGTCACCGCGGCTCTACAGTCTCTATGGCGCCGCGGACGTCGGGCCGGCCGGCACGCCGCCGACGGACGCGAAAGGTCCGTATCACGACGTAATCACCGGCACCAACGGCTTGTTCGCCGCGCTGCCCGGCTACGACAACACGACCGGTCTCGGCACGATCGACATCGCAAAACTCGCGGCAGCGATCTAGTGGGCGTGCAGCAGGTCTTGCGCCAGCTTGAGGTGCGTCTTCAGCACCGGGAGTGACGATTTCGCGTACTGCCGCAGCTGCGTGCTCGTGCCTTCTTGCGCCTCGTTCTTGAAACCGTTCAGATCTCGCTCGTGATCGGTTTCCTCGTACGTAAGATATTGCTCGGCGATCTGGTCTTTCGGCAAATGCTTGAGCGTGCGCACCTCTTGCAGCGCGTCCGCATCTGGTTTCTGCTGCACGGAAACGTGCATGCCGCGCGCGATGCCCGCGAGCTGCGCATCGTTCCTCGAATGATCTTGGATCATTCGCGTCGCGAACTTGTGAACGGACGGATCGTTCGTGAGGTTCAACACCTGACGGGCGACATAAACCTCGGAGTATCCGCCCTGATACGCGCGTTGCGCGAAAACGCGATCGTTCGGTCGCACCATGTTGCCGAGGTCTTCGCTCGTCATGCCGGTGAGCGCGAGGATGGTGAGTAATGCCAAGAACTGCTTCATGGGAGCTTGCTTACCCGGCGCCCCCCGCTGGCAACGCATGCTCGACCGCTATTCGTTCAAGCGAACCTTCAAGAAACGACGGCTTTCACGCGCTGGGCACCGTTGTTTGCAATGCCACGCACGTTCCAATCGGCCGCTGACGGCTGAACGTCGCCGCCCCGGTCCGCCGCGCGGCAAACGAGCTCGTACTCGCCCGGCACGGCGTTCCAAACATAGCGCCATTTCGCCCACGCCGGCGGTTCCGCACTCGCGACTTCCGCATTGCTCCACGTGGCGCCGCCGTCTGCGCTCACTTCGACCGAAGCGATCGCGCCGTTACCAGACCAGGCGCGTCCTTCTAGCACGATGCGTCCCGCTCGCACGTGACGCGTGCG
>JBOHTT010000269.1:0-2083 GCA_050733775.1 Vulcanimicrobiaceae bacterium | reverse complement strand
GGCATACGCGACGTGCGGCGTGACGATCACGTCGTCGCGCTCGACGAGCGCGCGCGGCGGATTCGGCTCTCCCTCGATGACGTCGAGGCCGACGCCGCCAAGCTGCCCCGATTCCAAGCCTTGCAGGATTGCATCGTTGTCGACCAGCGGTCCCCGGCTGACGTTGATCAATATGGCTCCGCGTTTCATCCGGGCGATGAAATCGCCATTGACGGCATGCTGCGTCGATGGATCGAGCGGCATGTGCAAGATCACGACGTCCGAGCGCTGCAGCGTCTCATCGAGCGATGCCATCGTCGCCGCACCGGAATCTTGCACCGGCATCACGTCGTACGCGAGGACGTCGGCGCCGAGTGCATGGGCTTTTCGCACGGTCGCGCGGCCGATGCGACCGAATCCAAGCACGCCGACCGTCAACCCATTCGTCCGGCGCAGGCCTCCGGCGGCAATCCCCCACGCGCCGTTCTTGACCTCGCGATCGAAATGCGCGATCTGCCGTGTGAAGGCGAGCATCAGTGCGAGCGCGTGGTCTGAGACTTCCTCGATGCAATAGTCGGGAACGTTCGTGACCAGTACGCCGCGCTGCGTTGCGGCATCGAGCGCGATGTTGTCGATCCCGATCCCCGTCTTTGCCACATGGCGCAAGCGCGGGGCGGCAGCGAGAACCTCTGCGGTAATCGGCGCGTAGGCGACTAAGATGGCGTCGGGATCGTGCTCCGCAACGGACCTCTTCGTTTCGTCCGCACCTCCGGGCTTCGGCTGCCCGACAATGAGGCGGTGACCGGCGGCGCCGATCACTTGCTGCTCGATCGCGGTGTCGGGCCACGGAAAATCGGTGATGACGACCGTGCTCATTTCAACTCCTCGATGCGGAGGATGCGATCCGACTCGACGATCCTTCCGAGCACGTCGAAGCCGCTCTGCACGCGACCGAAGACGGTGAAGTCGCGATTCAGATGCAATTGCGGTGACATCGTAATGTAGAATTGCGAGCCTGCCGAGTCACGCTGTGGTCCGTTCTTATCGTAGTCCAAGCCCATGGAGATCACGCCGGCATCCTGCTCGAGCGGGTTCTCTTCCGCGTGGATGCGATAGCCGGCGTCGCCGTCCCCGCGATTGGTCGGATCGCCGCTCTGCGCGACAAAATCCGGCACGACGCGAAACCATCGGATGCTGTCATAGAACCCGCGGTTCGCAAGCTGTAAGAAATTCGTTACCGTATCGGGAGCCCATTCCGGATAAAGCTCGAGGACCAGCGTGCCTTTCGTCGTCACGATCGCGACGTGCGGATGGGTGCCCGGCGCCGGCCCAGTCATCGTTTCGATGGTGGCGGGATCGATGTGCGGCTGCAAGATCAACGTTGCAACCGACGGACGCGCGGGCTTTCCCGTCATGCTGGGGCGCGGTAGCGGCGAGAGCTGCGTTGTGAGGCCGGATGTTTGCGGCGCCGGTGTGATCACGCCGGCTGGAATCGCGGTAAGGTGCTCGCTGTGCTTCCCGCCACGCATCATGCGCAGCGCTTCGCGGGCCTCCTCATTGACGCGCCAGCGCGGATCGTGGGTAAGCGGCACGACGCGCGAAATCCACGTCTTGTCTTTCCGCCGCTCGAGCGCGTGCAGCGTTTGCAGCTGCACGAGTTCCGATGCGTCGCGCAGCCCGGCATGAAGCGTGCGTGCGTCCACGTCCTTGGCAAAGGTCGCGAGAGCCCACATGACGTGCCATCGCGCGCCGGCGTCGTCTTCGGACGCGTACGTGCCTTCGAGCGAATGAAGCGCCGTCGCATGGAGCGCTTTGTCCGTTCCGACGTACGCGAGCGCATAGGCTGCACGTCCGCGCACGACAGGCGATTCGTCGCCGCGCAGGATCTTCGTCGTGCGCGTCAGCGCCGTTCGCATTTGGGACGCGTCGAAATCGTGCGCGTACGCGAATCGCGCCGTCGCATCGAGCGCAGCGATGCGGACCGCGCTCGTCCGATCTCCGAGCGCGCCGAGGATGGCGGTTGCGGCGCGCGTGCGCCGAGGCGTGGCCAGGGGCGCCAGCATCGGGGAGACCGTCTTGCCGGACAGGGGCTGCGCTAGCAGCC
>JBOHTT010000268.1:0-4099 GCA_050733775.1 Vulcanimicrobiaceae bacterium | reverse complement strand
AGCACCTGGTGCGATGCGAATATCAGGAAAGTCGACCCGCGCAATCTCGTGCGCGCTATCGTCAACAACGTCATCCCGGTGATTGCCGGATTCCAGGGAGCTGACGAAAACTCGGCGATGACGACGCTCGGACGCGGAGGCAGCGATCTCTCCGCGATCGCCGTCGGCGACGCGCTCGGCGCGGAAACGGTCGAAATTTATACCGACGTCTCGGGCGTCATGTCGGGCGATCCACGGCGAGTGGCCGGTGCGCACACGGTCGATCGCGTGAACTGGTCCGAGATGGTGGAGCTCGCCGGCAACGGCGCCAAGGTCATGCACGCGAAGGCCGCGACGCTCGCGCAGCGATCCAACACGCCGTACGTCATCAAAGGCTTGCGCTCGAATTTCGGCACGGCGATCGACGAAGGTATGCCGATCGATCGCGATCGTCCCGTCACCGGTGTCACGGCTCTGCGCGATATTGCATTCGTACGCATCATCGCCGGAGAAGAAGACGTCGATAAGCGTGCGGAGCTCGACCGTCAGCTGTTGCGCCGCATCGCCGAGAGCGGCGTTTCGATCGACATGATCAACGTCAACGCCGCCGGTGTGTTTTTCGTGTGCGATCACGAGAACGTCGACGCCGTGCGCGACCAGCTGCGAGACCTGAATCTCGCGGTCCGCATTCGCCCGCATTGCGCGAAAATCTCGATCGTCGGCGCCGGAATGCGCGGAACGCCCGGCGTCATGTACCGGGTCGTCCGGGCGGTCACCGACGCTGCCGTTGAGATCATCCACTCGACCGACTCCAATATCACGATTTCCGTACTCGTCCCGGAGGAAGATGCGCAGCGCGCCGAACAGGCTCTCCATGACGCCTTCCATCTCGGGCGCCGAGCTGCTGAAGAAACCCACGCAGGGTAAGGAGACGAAGATGCTCGGACGACTGTTGACCGCGATGCTCACGCCGTTCGCACACGACGGAAGCATCAATTATTTCGAGGCCGGGCGCATCGCTAAACATCTCGTAGAGATCGGCAACGACGGTGTCGTCGTATGCGGCACGACGGGCGAGTCCCCGGCGCTGGAAACCGCCGAGAAGCTCCGATTATTTGAAGTCGTCAAGACGTCGCTCGGGGCTCGGGGAACCGTGATCGCGGGAACCGGCGGCAACAATACGCACCATTCGGTCGAGTTGACGCGCGAGGCTGCGAAATGCGGCGTCGACGCCATCCTCGCGGTCGTGCCGTACTACAACAAGCCGACGCAGGACGGGATGCTCCGGCATTTCGGGGCGATAGCCGAAGCGACGAAGCTGCCAATCGTCGTCTACAACATCCCCGGCCGCACCGGCGCGAACATGCTGCCCGCGACCTTAAAGACGCTGCAAGATCGCTACGCGAACATCGCCGGCGTCAAAGATTCGACGTCCGACATCGCGCAAATGACGGAAATACTCCGCGATCGTCGCGACGGCTTCGTGTTCTACAGCGGCGACGACCACATGTTCTTGCCGATCCTCTCGATCGGCGGCGACGGGCTCGTCGGAGTCGCCTCGCATCTGTGCGCGCCGCAGTTCAAGCAAATGATTCAAGCGTACGACGGCGGCGACGTCGCGCGCGCTGCGAAGATTCACCGCGAGCTCGCGCCGCTTTTTGCAACGCTCTTTGCCACGACCAGCCCGATCCCGATCAAGTGGGCGATGGCGCAGCTAGGATGGGATGTCGGCGTCTGCCGCTCGCCGCTCGGCATGATGCCCGACGACCTGAAGCCGCGCCTGAGCGGATTACTCGAGGCGTACCGCACCACGCGCGCCGCCGCGGTTTGAACGCAATCGAAGTCCTCGGCTGTCGCGTCGACGCAGTCGGACGCGAGGCCGCGGTCGAGCGCGTCGTTGCGCTCGCGCGCGGCAGCGCGCCGTCACTCGTCGTTACGCTCGGGACGGAGATGGTGATGGAAGCGCAGCACAACGAGCGTTTTCGCGCGGCAATTACGAGCGCCGCGCTCGTCACGTGCGATACCGTCGGTCTGCTCTTGGCGTCGCGTTTGCGGGGCGGCCCGTTGCGCGAGCGCGTCGCCGGCGTCGAGCTCGTGCAAACTCTGGCTCCGCGGCAAGAGATCCGATTGTTTTTGTTAGGCGGCGCCGCAGATACCGCCGTTCGTGCGGCTGCATCGCTCGCGGAGCGCGGCGCAAACATCGTGGGAGCGCGTGACGGCTATTTCAGTGCTTCGGAAAATGCTGACGTCGCAGCGCAGATTCGTGCCAGCGGCGCAAACGTGCTCTTAGCAGGGCTCGGTTCACCGAAACAAGAGCTCTGGTTGTGGGACAACCTGGCCATGACCGGTTGCGCCGTCGGCATCGGCGTCGGCGGAACGTTTGACGTGCTTGCCGGTAGCGTTCGGCGTGCGCCTGCTCTCGTGCAGCGGCTCGGCATGGAGTGGCTTTACCGGCTGGGCACGCAACCGCGGCGTTGGCGTCGCCAGCTGGCCTTACCGGCATTCGCATTTCTCGCGATGCGCGAAGCCGTACAACTGCAGTTCTCGCGGGGTAAGACCACCCCGTGAAAGCGATGTTATTAGCCGGCGGAATGAGCACGCGACTCTATCCTCTGACGCGTCAGGTGCCGAAGCCGCTCGTCCCGATTGCAGGCGAGCCCATCTCCGCACAGATTCTGCGCTATCTGCGTTCGTACGGCATCGAAGACGTCGCGATCAACATCCACTATCACGCCGACCAAATCCGAGAAGCGTTCGGCGATGGCTCGCGCTACGGCGTGCGCCTGCATTATTTGGAAGAGCCGAAACTGATGGGCAGCGCCGGCGCGGTGAAGCAGATGGAAAGTTTTTTCCGCGACGGAACGTTCATCGTGATCGGCTGCGATATTCTCACGAACGTCAACCTCACCGACCTCATCGCATTTCATCGCAAGAACGGCGCACTGGCGAGCATGGCGCTTTCGCATATGGAGGACGTCGAGCAGTACGGCGTCGTGATTGCCGGCGACGACGGCCGCATCATCGACTTTCAAGAGAAACCGAAGAAAGACACCGAGCGCTCGCACGAAGTCAACACGGGCATCTACTGTTTCGAGCCCGGGATTTTCGACCGGATTGCCGGCGGCGCGTTCGTCGACTTCGGAAAAGACGTCTTTCCTGCGCTGCAACGTGAGAAAGCCGCCTTCTACGCGCTTCCGATGCCGAACGCGTACTGGTGCGATATCGGGACGCCGCGCGAGTATCGCCGCGCAACGAACGACGTGCTCGCCGGACGCGTCGGATTACGCAGCAGCAACGGCGTCGGTCATATTCCGTCCGACACACGGATCGGACAAAGCGTGCAGATCGACGGCAACGTTCACATCGGCATCGGCGTGCAAATCGGCGATCGCGTCCGCGTCGTCGGGCCATCGGTGATCGGCGATCGCGCGCGAATCGCCGCCGACGCATCGATCGAACGCTCGATTCTTTGGGACGACGTCGTCGTCGGCTCCGGTGCGCATCTCGACGGTGCGATCGTCGGCAACGGCTACGCGATCGCAAACGGTGCGAGCATCAACGGTGCGATCGTCGCGAACGGCGACTCGTCCGCTTAGTGTAAGCAGGCCCTCGCCAAGCCGTTAGTACCGCTTGCCGCTCGGCAATTGCGATGTTAGTGTAAGTATCCGCCCGCCGTGACAACGGCAAGGGCGACCTAGATTTTTGGAGGTTCCTGATGGCTCGTTTCTTACTGGAACTGTCCTATACGCCCGATGCATGGGCTGCGCAGCTCGAAAATCCCACGAATCGCCAGCAAGCGATCAAGCCGGCTCTCGATGCGGTCGGCGCGAAGATTGAAATATGCTTCTTCGCGTTCGGTGAATCGGACATCGTCGGCATCGTCGAGGCGCCGGACAATGTGAGCGCTGCAGCGTTATCGCTGTGCATCAACGCGAGCGGTATCGTACGATCCGCGAAGACGACGCCGCTCATGACGATGGAAGAAGGCATGGAGGCGATGCGCAAAGGTGCGCGTGCGTTGGCGGTCTATCCCAAGCTTTCCAAACAGATGGCGTCCGCCGGCAGAAATTGAGTCCAGGAGGCCCGCGCAAGCGGGCCTTCTTCCTTGTAGTTGCGACGT
>JBOHTT010000267.1:0-4621 GCA_050733775.1 Vulcanimicrobiaceae bacterium | reverse complement strand
AGGGCCGCCGCATATGCGGCGGCCCTTTTTCTCTGTTCCTCGGCTCTATTTCCGCTCTTCGCGCGAGCCTCCGGAAGCCGGGCGAGTGTAGCCGGCGTTCCCCGGGTGCGACTGTATCGGATACGTCGACCAACCGCCGATGTTGTAGCGACCGTCAGGATAATAGCTCGTGGCGGTCTCCCCGTTGGCGGCTCTCGAGTACAGCCGCTGGTGGAGTTCCCCGGGAGTTCCCCAAACAGACTTGTCGAACGGCACGGTAAACGCTCCTCTCGTGAATATATTTGTAGTATACACTGTTTTATGCTCCCGGAGGTAATATACATGCCCACTCAAGAGGAGGTTCGCGAGGCCCTCAGCACGGTGCAAGACCCCGAGCTCATGATGGGCATGGTCGATCTCGGGCTCATCTACGGAATCGACTGCGCAGGCGAAGAGGGGGAGAACGTTCACGTCACGATGACGCTGACCTCACCGACGTGTCCTGTCGGACCGCAGTTCAAGGCCTCGGTCGAAGACAAAGTCATGGACCTTCCGGGCGTAAGGTCGGTGAAGGTCGATATTACGTTCGATCCACCGTGGGATCCGCGCATTCACGCGAGCGAAGACGCGAAGTTCGACCTCGGGATCTGGTTCTAGCGCAACATTCCTTGGATTGTCGCGGCGTCGAGATCGTGCGCCGATGCGAAACCGAGGACGAGGCGTCCTTGCTTCGGTGCCAGCGAGATCGCTTCGAAATCCGGCAGCATGCGCAGGATCGATACCGTTTCGCCATGCCGCGCTTCGAGTGCAGACCAAATCGTCTGCGCTTCTTGCGATCCCGCAGCATTGTTGTGCGGCGTGACGTCGACGGAGAGGCGGCTGCGCGAATAGGGATCCCGGGCATCCTCGCCGACCATGAGCACCGCAGCGGGGCGCTGCGCCAAGAGATGCGGCGTGTGCGCGGATAGCCTGCTCACGACGATCGCAAACGCACCGAGCGCCGGCGCAAACGGCACGTAGCTAGCCGTCGGCACGCCGCTTTCATCGACGGTTGCGAGCGCTAGCCAGCGCTGCATCGAGATGAGCGATGCGGCTTGAACTTTCGGGGATTTTTCCGTCACGCCCATAACCATACCTCATGCCGGAGAAAGATCCCATCGTGCTGCCGAGCTTGGCCGGAGCGCGTGGCCCGACGGCAGCGGTTTGCGCAGAGGGGCACGTGTTTTCGTGGTTCCTCGATCCTTCGGAAGAAGCTGGTTTCTGCCGCAAATGCGGCGGTGCGGTTCTCACGACGTGTCCCGCATGCAACGCGGTGTTGCCGGGCGATGGCGAGATGCTCAAGTGGGTTCCATATCATGCGTATTGCGCTTCGTGTGGAAAACCGTATCCGTGGACGGCTTCCGACATCAACCGTGCCAAGCGCGCGATTGCGGAGGCTGCCGAAGCCGAAGGCTGGGATGCCGACGTGAAAGCGCGCGCCGACGAATTAGTCGATGAAATCGTCGCCGATCGCGCGACGGCATCCGCCGTCCGCGCCGGGGTGCAGTGGCTCGAACATCGCGGCGCTCAAAATGCGACGCAAGCGATCGTCGATACTCTGACGCGTCTCGGGAACCCCGATCTCAAGACCGCGTTGCGCGCAGATTTTCCCGGAGCCTTTTAGCCGGGCACGTCCTCGCCGTTCGCGCGAAAGATGTCTTCGACTTTGATCGGCGCGGTCGGCATCATCGACGACGTGACGATCAGCATCATCGCATCGCGCTTCAGGCCGTGCTCGGCGTTGAAGGCGTCGACTTTGGCCTTCGCCTCCGCGTAGTCCGTGCCGTAATCCCAATCCGTCGGGGTGAAACCGGCTTCGAACGCCTTCACGAACGCAGGATAAAAGTGGCGCTGTCCGTCCGGATGCGCCCGGGTGAAGTTTTCGGTGATGAGCAAGCACGCGGGCGTGCCGTCGATGAGATACGTCGCTAACCTCCTCGTGACGTGGCGAAGACGAGAAAGCGTATCTTACGCTTGATGTTCATGAGCGCATCCAATGCGTTCGAAGCCTGTTCGAATTCACCCAAAGCTTCGAGGGCCTGCGCCCGGCCGCGCCATGCGCGAGCGAGAAGAATCTGACGATCCAGCTCCTCGACGTCTGCGAGCGCGTCGGCTCGATGGATGGCATCCTTCAATTTCGCGACCGCGCCGTCGTAGTTGTGCATCTTCGTCAGCAGCAACCCGTAGCGTAAGAATACGTCCGCGGTCTTCAGCGTATCGAGCGAGGCGGACGAAACCACCTCGAGAGCCTCCGTCCAAATGAACTCCGCTTCCGCTAAAGCGTCGGTTGCTTCCAGCGTATTCGCGTAGAGCGTGAGGATCCCCAAAAGCTCTTGCGGTTCTTGCGGTTCGCGCCGGCGCGCGGCGTCCACCACCTTGCGAATCATGTCGACGGCGACCTTGCCTTCGCCAATCGCAATCAACGCCTCGAGTCTATCCTCCAATTTCCGAGAACGCCCGCATTCGGCTCGATTGTTCGCCAAGACGCAGGTGATGGCGTTCCGGCTTGATCAACATGCTGCCACGGAATATATCGACCAAATCTTGCATCGACGCACCGGAACGCACCGGCGTGCGCAGGTCGATATGATGGTCGCCGAAGAGACAGAGCCTCAAGCGGCCGTCGGCGGTGAGACGAACGCGATTACAACGCTCGCAATAATCGTGCGAGAGCGGGCTGATCACGCCGACCGCGCCGCGCGCACCGGGGAATGCGAAATAGCGGGCGGGTCCGTTACCTTGTGGTCCGTCGACCGGAAGCAGCTCGCCGTCTTCACGGATGCGCGCGAGCATTTCGTCGGCCGAGACATACGAGTCGCGCTGCAGATCGAGATTGTCCTCGACCGGCATGACTTCGATAAAGCGCACGAAGATCGGCCGGTCGCGCGTCAGCTCCGCCATGGCGAGCAGCTCGTCATCGTTCTTGCCGCGCATGATGACGCAGTTGATCTTGATCGGCTCGAGGCCGGCTTCGATTGCGGCATCGATGCCGCGCAAGACGCGATCGAGTCCGCGCCGGCGTGCAATCGAAAAGAAGCGGTCTTCGCGCAACGTGTCGAGCGAAATGTTCGCACGTCGCAATCCCGCCGCCAGGAGGCCGGGCAGCTGCTGATCGAGCAAGATGCCGTTCGTCGAGAGCGCGATGTCGTCGATACCGGGAATGGCGTTGAGGAGCGAGACGAGCCGCGCGAGATCGCGCCGGACCAACGGCTCGCCGCCGGTGAGCCGAATGCTGCGCACGCCGATGGCGGCGGCCGCGCGCACGATTTGCTCGATTTCTTCGTACGTGAGGATCTCCGGCTTCGGAATCCACGGCAAGCCTTCTTCGGGCATGCAGTAGACGCACCGCAAGTTGCAGCGGTCCGTGACGGAGATCCGCAGATACGTGATCGGCCGCCGGAATTGGTCGGCCAGGGGCGCGAGCGCCCCCGGCACTTCACCGACGAGATCGATCGTTGCTATAGCCATGATCTATGTAACAAGAGTTCTCCACCAAAGGCGGCGTCTACCGCAATATTGCGGCCACCGGCTCGCCGGGAGTGGTAACCACTTGCTCGGACTTCTTGCGAGCGAAGTAGGTCCAGCCCACGGCAAGACCCGTGAAGAGGAAGCCGCCGACGAAGTTGCCCAGCGTCGTCGGGATCTCGTTCCAGAGCCACCACGTACCCCACGTGATGTGCGCGCCCATCAGCATCGCGAACGGCATGATGTACATGTTGACGATTAAGTGTTCCCATCCCATGCAGAAGAACATGTAGATCGGAACAAACGTCAGGAGCGCTTTGCCGACCGCCGAGCGAGTAGCGAACGGCAGAACCACGCCCATCGAAACCCACCAGTTGCACAAGATTCCTTTGATGAAGCACGTCCACCAGCCGGCGGCCCCAAACGGGATGTAGTGTAGCGTTTTGGCGGTTGCCGTCTTGATGGCGACTGCGCCGATGCCGCTCGCATCGGGTGCGTTGCCGATCATCGTCAACGCCGCCCAGAGGATCCATGCGTAGATGAGGCTTCCAATCAGGTTCGCCACGTAGACCCAGAAGAACGCCTTGCACATCCCTAAAGCAGATATCCGCTTGTGCAGAAACGCGATCGGCACGTAGCAGAAGTAGCCCGTTTCCAGGTCGGTCTGCAAGATGTTGATGACGATAAATCCCGTCGGGAACAGCAACGCGGCCAGGATCGGGATCATGCCTTGCGCGGTGCCGAAGAACGCCATGCTCGTGCCGTAGGCAAGAAACGCGCCGCCCATCATGCCGCGCACCAGGAGCTGACCTAGCGGCAGAACGCCTTTGGCGGCCCCCGTCTCGATGATTGTGTCGACGAGTTGCGGCGTCTTGACGTAATCGACGATAGGATCGCCGATGTAGGTACCGGGGTCTTTCAGGGTCGCTGCTTGGGCCATCCGAAAACCTCCGAGGGGTCGAGGTGGAGTCTTACGCTAGGGTGGGTGCGGTCTCCATCAACGAAGAGTTCGCAGTCGCATCGCTCAAAGGCTCCTTAAGAAGTAGCGAAGCGCTGACGATTCTCCGCCAAAGAAAAAAGCGCAATCACCGTCGGGACGGTGACCGCGCTTCGAGTTCGGTCGCGTGCAGGGTCGAGC
>JBOHTT010000266.1:0-10453 GCA_050733775.1 Vulcanimicrobiaceae bacterium | reverse complement strand
GCGCGCGCGCCAAACACGCACGACTCCGCGACGCCGTTTCCGCCCAGACGATTCGCGCCGTGGACGCCACCGGCGTCTTCGCCCGCGACGAGAAGTCCCGGTATCGCGGTGTTGCACCTGTCATCGATCGCGACACCGCCCATGTGAAAGTGCGCCGTCGGGGTTACTTCGACGGGGCCACGCGTCAGATCGTAGCCGACCTCGGCGCAGCGCCTGACCATTCCCGGGAACGTCTTCGCAATGAAATCCGCGCCGAGGTGCGAAGCGTCGATGTACACGCCGCCGCCCGGCGATCCGCGGCCTTCCATGATCTCGATATACGACGAGCGCGAGACGACGTCGCGCGTTGAACGCTCCATGCGTTCGGGATCGTAGCGCTTCATGAAGCGCTCGCCTTGCGCGTTCAGCAGATACGCACCGGCGCCGCGCAGGCCTTCTTCGAGAACCATTCCGGAAAGACGCGACGCACCCGCAAGAATCCCCGTCGGGTGAAATTGCATCATCTCCATGTCGACCAAATCGCATCCGGCTCGATAGGCCATCGCATAGCCGTCGCCGACTTTCTCGATCGACGGAGCGGAGAACTTATACATGCGCGGTCCACCGCCGGTTGCGAGCAAAATCACGCGAGCCCGAACGAGCGTAAACGCTCCGTTGCGCTGGTGCAGCAGCAGTGCTCCCGCGATACCGTCGCCGTTCTGCGTTGGAATGAGATCGACCGCGCGCGTTTCGTCGACGAGCGCGATCTGCCGCGCAAACAGCTGGTCGTGCAAACGGCTGACGATCTCGATCCCGGTGAGATCGCCGCGGTGAACGGTGCGGTCGAACGATTGTCCCGCAAACGCCTTTTGATGAATCGTTCCGTCAGGACGGCGATCGAAAAAAACGCCGACCTTTGTCTCGAGCTTGCGTATGATCGCCGGCGCGTCTGCGACCAGCGCCCACGCCAAGTCCTGGTTATTGAGGAAGGCGCCACCCTTGACTGTGTCGAGAAAATGTTTCTCTACCGAATCGTTCGGGTCGAGCGCGGCATTGAATCCGCCCTGGACCAGGCGCGTGCACCCACTCTTTCCGACGAGACCTTTGGCGACGACGACGATGTCGAGCTTCGGATCGACGTCATAGGCGTGCAGTGCGGCCATCAAGCCGGCGCCGCCGCTGCCTAAGATCAGAACATCGCAGACGCGTTCGTCATACTCGGCATTCACGACTTGATTCCGAGCTTTTCATAGATCGCCGCCATCCGTTCTTGCGCCGTTGCGGCGACGTCGCGGTAGATGCTCGCACCGGTCGTGTCCATTGCAACGGTCAGCGGGCCGAAATCGCGCACGCGAAATTGCCAAAGGCACTCCGGCATCAGATCTTCCCAATAAACGTTTTCGATGGCTTCGACTTGCTCGGTCTCGACGGACGCGGCCCCGCCTACGATGGCGAGATAGACGCCTGCGTGCTCTTTCAGCGCGCTCGAAGAAGTTTCGGACAGGCCGCCTTTGCCGACGATCGCGCGCACGCCATACTCGCGCAAGGTCGGCTCCGTGAAGCGATCCATACGCATGCTGGTCGTCGTGCCGACCGTCATCGGCTCGTACTTACCTTCACCGATTTTGCGCACGTTGGGCGCGACGTGCAGTAAGACGGCGCCGGTGAGATCGACGGGCGCTCGCTGCTGCTTGTCGAACATGCGAATGTACGTCGCGTCGCGGATTCCCCAAATGGTGCCGGTAAGATAGACGGAATCGCCGATTCGTAGCTTGCGCGCGTCCGCTTCCGAAATCGGCGTATTCAAACGGTGCTCGCTAATAGCCGACCTCGTACTTTCCATCGGTAAAGATCTTCGCGCGCCGGCGCTCGCCGCGCCAGCATTGCATCGTGACGGCGACGGGATTGCACGTGATGTGCGTCCAGGCGGTTTCGATCTTCACGTCGAGCGCGGTCGTGTCCCCGCCCAGACCCATCGGGCCGATGCCCGTCGCGTTGATCGCTTCGAGCAGCTCCACCTCGAGTGCGGCGATTTGCGGATCCGGATGACGCTCTCCGACGGGGCGAAACGTCGCTTTCTTGGCGAGCAGCACGCAGAGATCGGACGTACCTCCGATGCCGATGCCGACGATGGTCGGCGGACACGGCTTTCCGCCGGCTCCGACGGTGCATTCCATGATGAATTTTTTGACGCCGGCAAGCCCGTCCGATGGGAACAGCATTTTCAGGAACGACATGCTCTCCGAGCCGGAGCCTTTCGGCAGCATGAGGATGTCGAGGTAGTCGATGTCGTTCGAGAACTCGACGTGCATGACGGGGATGCCGTCTCCCGTGCTGGTTTGCCGGTTCTCGCGCGTAATCGGCGAGACGATGCTGCTGCGAAGTGGATGTTCCGTCGTTGCGCGCTCGACGCCGCGCGTCAGCGCTGCAGTGAGTCGTGCTCCGTCGACCAGCATTCCGCGACCGATCGTAATGAAGAAGATCGGGAAGCCGGTGTCTTGGCAGACCAACGTTTGCTTGCGGTCGGAGATGTCGATGGCGCGTAACATCGTGTTGACGACGCCGCGTGCGACTTGGCTCGATTCGCGCTCCATCGCCTTCTTGATTCCGGCCCTGACGTCAGGTGGAATGTCGATCTGCGATTCGAGATAGAGTCGCTTGCCGAGATCCTCGACGAGCTCGTAAAAGGGTTCCGAGTTCAATGCAATAGTCATGTTACCTGACGTTCTTCTAGCGAACGATGACCGTCGCCTAGCCGAGCATGTCGTTTCGCATCGTCACGACGTCTCCAGATTTGACGTAATACGGCCGCACCACGCTCCCGGTGGTGACGAGCGTACCCTCCAAGAGCGGCCGGCCGCGTTTGGCCGTTTCGTTCGCCAACCAAATCAAGACGTCGAGTGGATGGCCGAGCACGTCGCGCCCGAAGCCTTCCCCGTAGACCTCGCCGTTGACCAGGGTCTCACCGTGCGCGCCATCGAGCTGGAGCGGATCGACGTTCATTCGCTCCTTTCCTCGCACGAAGCCCGCATTCATGAAATTGTCTGCGATCAGTGTCGGCGTTCCGACCGCTCGATAGTCGACGAACCGTTCGTCCACGATTTCGATGGAGACGAAGACTGCGGCGATCGCCGCCGCGGCGCGGTTGCGGTCGATCGTGCCGTCGCTCGGATCCAAATCCTGGCCGAGCCGCACGCCGATCTCGCATTCGAGCGCAGGCCGCACGTAATTTTCCAGCCGCAGCTCCTTGCCGCGCTCGACCTCCGTTGCGGCAAACATCGTGCCGGAGCAGGGGCAATCGATGTTCATGAATTGCTGGAGCGCCGGACTGGTGCAACCGATCTTGTAGCCGACCATGCCGCCGAGATCCTCCGCCAGGAGGTCGGCCAATGCGTCTTGGATTGCATAGCCTTCGCCGTCATCTTTGGGCACCTCGTTTGCGGGAAAACCCGGAAAACGCTCGTGCCGCAACCGAACGTCTCGCAGCGCCGCGGCGGCTTTGCTCAGATCTGCCATGCCGCGGTGTTCTCTCGGGAATAGAAAAGGCCATGCAGAAGACCGCTCGCGTCCCTGTCCAACACGTCTCGCTGACGATCAACGGCACGCGGCACTCGCTGGACGTCGATGCCCGCACGACGCTACTCGATCTGCTGCGCGAGACGCTTCAGCTGACCGGAACCAAGAAGGGCTGCGATCAGGGTCAATGCGGCGCGTGCACCGTTCTGATCGACGGCACCCGGGTGCTTTCTTGTTTGACGCTTAGCGTCGCGCTCGACGAGCGCCACGTTACGACGATCGAAGGCATGAGCGAACCGGACGGCGCGCTTCATCCGATGCAGGCAGCGTTTCTCGAACACGACGGTTACCAATGCGGATATTGTACGCCCGGTCAAATCATGTCCGCGGTCGGCTACGTGCGCGAAGGCGGCACGGACGATGCCGCGACGATTCGCGAAGAGATGAGCGGTAACTTGTGCCGCTGCGCACCGTATCCCAACATCGTCGCTGCAGTGCGTGACGGACGCGCACGCATGGAGCGCGAGTGATGCGGCCTTTCACGTACGCGCGCGCTTCCGATGCGCAGGACGCCGTGCGCGTCGCGCGCTCGCAGTCTGATGGCGACGTCTACTATTTAGCCGGTGGAACGACGCTCGTCGATCTTGCCAAGCTCCAAGTGCTCGCGCCGCACACGATCGTCGATCTTTCGCCGCTCGCGGCTCAATACGGCGCAATCGAGTCCGGCTCCGACGGTCTGCGGCTTGGTGGTTTGGTGAAAATGGCGGCGGCTGCGCGACATCCCTCCATCGTTGCGTCGTATCCGTTAATCGCGCAAGCGCTGCGCCTTGCGGCAAGTCCGCAGCTGCGGAATATGGCGACCCTTGCCGGCAACGTGCTGCAGCGCACGCGTTGCCCCTATTACCGCGACGTGTCGTGGACGGCGTGCAACAAACGCACGCCCGGCAGCGGCTGCGCCGCGATTGGTGGGATCACGCGGCGCCACGCAATCCTCGGCACGAGCGAGCATTGCATTGCCGCGTACGCCGGCGATTTCGCGCACGCGCTCGTTGCATTGGGTGCTTCGGTGGAGATCGTGGGTGCGGGCGGCACGCGCACGATCGAATTCGAGGCGTTGCACCGCGAGCCGGGAGAGCGTCCCGACATCGAGACGACGCTCGAGCCGGGAGACGTCATCGTGGGATTCTTCGTTCCGGCGGGACCGTGGACGCACCGCTCGCACTTCGTGAAAGTTCGCGACCGTGAATCCTTTGAGTTTGCGCTCGCGTCGGCGGCCGTCGCGCTCGATTTGGCGGACGGCGTCGTGCGTGAGGCGCGCATCGCGCTCGGCGGCGTAACCGCAAAGCCTCGCCGCGCACGCGAAGCCGAGGCGGTGTTGCGCGGCAAGAAGCTCGACGAGCGCGCGGCGGAAGCCGCAGCAGACGCGGCTTTTGCAGAAACGCGCACGTTCGAAGACAATACATTTAAAGTCGAGCTTGGGCGGCAAACGCTCGTTCGCGCGTTGCTGGAGGCCGCACGTCTATGAACGCGCGAGTCGAGGGGCGCGCGAAAGTCACCGGCGCCGCGCGCTATCCGTCCGACATTCCGCTCGAGCGCACGGCATACGCATATCTCGTTACCAGCTCGATCGCGCGCGGACGAATTTCGCGCATCGACCTCGCGGACGCACGGGGCGTCTCCGGCGTTCTCGAGATTTTCACGCACGAGAACCTTGCCGGGGCATACAAAACGCCGCCGGGACCGGTCGGCGGCCCGAACACGACCTCGCTAGAAAGTCCGCAAGTCTGGCACGACGGACAAATCGTCGCCGTCGTCGTCGCCGAAACCTACGAAGCCGCTCGCGATGCCGCATACCGCGTGCGGATCGAGTACGAGCCGGAGACGCCCGCGGCGTCGCTCGACAGCGACAACGTGACGACGCAAGATGCGAGCGAGGCCGACGAAGATCACGAAGACGAGCGCACGGGCGATCCCGAGCGCGCATTCGAGAAGGCGCCGGTCAAGATCGAAGCATCGTATGAAACGCCGGCGCAACACCACAACGCGATGGAGCTGTTCACGACGACGTGCGAGTGGGGTGACGGCAAGCTCGTCATCTACGAGCCCAGTCAGTTCGTTCACGGCTTGCGCGCGCGGGTCGCGCGCCAGCTCGATTTGAAAGTTGACGACGTCCGCGTGATTTCGCCGCTGGTCGGCGGCGCGTTCGGCGGAAAATCCGCCGGAACGCATCGCACGGCATTGATCGCGCTCGCCGCAAAGCGTTTGGGTCGTCCGGTCAAGCTCGTCGCGACTCGCGACCAAGGTTTCACGATTGCGACATACCGTGCCGAGACGCGGCATCACTTGCGCCTCGGCGCGACGTCCGACGGCAAGCTGCAAGCCTTCATGCACGAAGCGTGGGAGCTGACGTCGCGCCCCAGCAACTACTTCAACGGCGGCGCCGAGGCCACGGCGCGCATCTACGCCTGCCCGAACGTTGCGACGAAGATACGAATCGTTCACGCAGATCGCAACACCCCCGGCTTTATGCGTTCGCCCGCGGAGTTTCCGTACGTCTACGCGTTGGAATGCGCGATGGACGAGCTCGCATGTGCCCTCGGGATCGACCCGATCGAGCTGCGGCGGCGCAACGACACGCGCGTCGAGCCGATTGGAAAACTGCCGTACACGAGCCGCTCTCTGATGCGATGTTATGAGGAAGCGGCGCGGTCGTTCGGCTGGGAGCGGCGCGACCCGCGCGTCGGGTCGATGCGGGACCGCGACTGGCTCGTCGGTTGGGGCTGCGCCACGACGCTCTATCCTTCTAATTACGGCGCCTCGTCGGCCCGCGTGCGGCTCATGCCGAGCGGCCGCGTGCGCGTCGAAACGGCGGCGCACGAGCTCGGGCAGGGCACTTCGACGGCCCTCGCGCTCATCGCGGCGGAATGTCTCGGCGTTGACGTTGCCAGCGTGGACGTCGCGCTCGGCGACAGCGATCTTCCCGCCGCGGGCCTCGCGGCCGGCTCCTCGCACCTCTCCAGCGTGGGACCGGCGGTCGCTCTCGCGTGCGAGCGCCTCGCCGCACGCGTGCGGCGCGGAGAGAAAGTGAACGGCTCGCTCGAGGAGTACGCGGAAAGTTTTCCGAGCGGCGTCGATCGCGGTGCCGTAAAACGCCTGGGCGACGGCATTCCCTCGATTCAAGGCGGCAATATGGACGATCGCGTGCAATACGCGTTCGGCGCGGAGCTTGTCGAAGTGCGCGTTCACGCGCGCACGCGTGAGATTCGCGTGCCCCGAATCGTCGCCGCGTTCGCTGCCGGCAAAATCGTCAGTCCGACGACCGCGCATGGCCAATTCATCGGCGGGCTCGTGTGGGGTATCGGTTCTGCATTGCTCGAGAAGACGGAAGTCGAGCCGCGCTCGGCTCGCTACATCAACGACAATCTCGCAGATTATCTCATCGCCACGAACGCGGACGTCGGCGAGATTGAGGCTATAGTCGTGCCGGAGGAAGACACGCAAGTGAACGCGCTCGGGGCGAAAGGAATCGGCGAGCTCGCAAATACGGGGACGGCCGCTGCGATCGCAAACGCGGTCCACCACGCGACCGGCGTTCGCGTCAGACATCTTCCGATTCGCGTCGAGGACCTGCTCGAAGCGAAAACAGGAAAATCAGGAGCGAATCCGTAGGACGGCATCCTTCAAACCTGGAGGACGAAGCCGTGGCCGGTCAACTCGAGGATACGTTTTCACTGGGCGATTTGCGCGGCGACCTCGATGCACTTTGCGATTGTGGCGGACGGTTCGCCGGCAGCGAGAGCGAGATCGCTGCACGTCGCTACGCGGAACAACGTCTCTCGCAAATCGACGGCGGCACATTGCGCAGCATTGTGTATCCGTATCTCGGTTGGGAACGCGGACGCAGCAGCGTCGACCTTGCTGACGGAAGCGTCATCGACGCAACGGCGCTGGTGTTGTCACCGCCCACGTCCTCCGAAGGCTCGTCTCTCGAGCTGCTCGACCTCTGTCGCGGAACTCCGGACGATTTTGCCGGCGAGCGCGATCGACTGCGCGGCCGTGCGGTTCTCGTGCGGCACGAGTTTCCTTTCACCGTGCGTCACATCCATCGACGGCGCAAATACGACTGGGCGAAGCGCGGCGGTGCTGCTGCATTTCTCATCGCGAACAATCTTGCGGACGTCGGTGTCGTCAGCGGCTCGTCAGGCCGGGGCGAGACGGACGACATCCCGTCGGTAGGTTTGAGCCGCGAAGGCGGCGCGAAGATCGCCGCGCATACGAAAGATGGGATCGCGCAGATTCGCCTGCGCATCGATTCCCGGCGCGTGCAGATGGAAGGCAAGCACATCATCTGCGAGATTCCGGGTCAGACCGATGAATGGGTCGTGGTTTGCGCGCACCTCGACGGCCATCATCTGGCCGAGAGCGCGCTCGACAATGCCACCGGCGCCGCTGCAGTGCTCGAGATCGGACGAAGACTCGCCCCGCACGTGCGGTCCCTAAAACGCGGCTTGCGGTTGATGCTCTTTACGTTCGAGGAATGGGGGCTGTACGGCTCCAGCCGTTACGTCGCCGATCTTTCCGAAGAAGAACGCCGCAAGATCGCTTTTGTCGTGAACCTCGATACGATCGTCGGCAGCAGCAGGCTTTCGGCGCTCATCAGTGAGATGGACGACGTCGGTCGATTCATCGAACGCCACTCACGCAATTGCGAGCTGCCGGTCGATCTCGTTCGCCCGGTCATGGCGAACTCGGATCACTACAACTTTTTCATGGCCGGTATTCCAGCATTCCGGCTCATTGCCGGATACGAGGATCCCGGAGCGGAGACTCGCTTTCTCCTCACACCAGCGGATACACGCGCGAGGATCGACATGGACCGTTATATGATTGCCGTAAAACTTGCGGGGCGTCTCGCCTACGAAGCGTGCGCGTCCGAGGCGCCGGTTGCAGCGCACATCGATGCGCAAAACGTTCTGTCTCGGCTCGACAACACGGACCCATGGGTGTCCGACCGCGTCGGCTCGACGGTGGGTTCGGCGGAGGTAACGCGCTGATGCGACGCATTTCGGCGGCGCTCGTTCTGCTCACGCTCTTGGTGGTGCCGCTTGGGATTGCGCGCGCCGACGCACCGGCCAAAGGCGGAACGCTCGTGTTTGCAATCGGGTCCGATCCCGAGACGCTCAATCCCGCGATCACGACGGGCGTTGAAGCGCTCGCGGTCGACTGCAAGATGTTCAATGGCTTGACGTATCGCGACCGTCAGGGTAAGCCGCATCCGGAGCTGGCGACGGACTGGTTCGTCAACGGCGACGGCACGCAATATACGTTTAAACTGCGGCACGACGTACGTTGGCAAGACGGGCAAAAGTTCACTGCCGCCGATGTGAAGTTCACGTTCGACAACGTGCTTGCAAAATTTCATCCGCGCGCAAAAGTCGCCTTTGCCAACGTCTCATCGGTGGAGACGCCGGACGCCTACACGGTTGTCGTGAAGATGAAGAAGCCCTACGGGCCTTTCCTCGAGCAGATGACGTGTCAAGACGGCGCAATTCTACCGCAGCACTTGTATGCGGGAACCGACATCTTGCGTAATCCGCACAACACGAACGATCCGGTCGGAACGGGGCCGTTCAAGTTCCAGAGCTGGACGCGCGGCGACCGCGTCGTGATGGTGCGGAACCCGGATTACTTTCGCAAGGGACTTCCGTATTTTGACCAAGTGATCGCGAAGGTCGTCTCGGATCAGGGTTCGCGCATTCAGGGCCTGCAAACCGGAGAAATCGACTACATCCAAAGTTTCTTCTTACCGAAAGAGCAAATCGGCGCGCTTCAGCACAACGCGAAGATTCAGCTCAAGTACGATACGGACGTTCCCGGCAATTACTTACTGTTCCTGAACGACTCAAAACCGCCGCTGAACGACCCGCGCGTGAGGGAAGCACTGTTGCGAGCGATCGACCGCAAGCAGATTTTGCAGCAAGCATATTTCGGCGTCGGCTACGTCGCCAAGAGCGCGATCCATCAAAAGCTCTGGGCGTACGATTCGAAGGTCGATCTCACGAAGATGTACCCTTACGATCCGAAAGCTGCGGGCGCCGCACTCGACAAGCTCGGACTCGTGAAGAAGAACGGCACGCGTTTCACGTTCCGGCTGGTGTACAACGTCGCGCAAGCCGGCTTCCCGGCAACGGCGCAGATCATCCGCGATAATCTGCAGGCGATCGGCGTCGCCGTGACGCTGGAACCGCTGGAGCGCAACGTGCTGAACGACGTCGAGTTCACGAAACACGACTTTGAGGGAGCGATCGAAGCGTACACCACCGGCGGTGATCCGGCGATCGGCATCGCACGGCAGTACATCACGACGCCTTCGGGCATCCCGTTCTCGAACCCGACGCAATATTCGAATCCGAAAGTCGACGAGGAATTCAAGGAAGGCGCGCTCACCGTGCGAGTGGCGGATCGCAAGAAGTACTACGACGAAGTCCAGGAGTACTTAGCCCGCGAAGTGCCGCTGATTCCGCTGATCGATCGCACCGAGGTCGATGCCGCACAAGCCAATCTTCGTGGGCTTTGGGTGAGCGGCCAGCCGTACGACGAATGGGATCGGGTCTGGCGCGCGACCAAATAGCGTGAAGATCGCGACCTACGCGTCGCGACTGGCGCTGGTTCTTCCGCAACTTTTCGGCGTGGTCGTGGTCGTTTTCGCGATCACGCACCTTCTCCCGGGCGATCCGGTAACCGCGCTCGTCGGCGCTTATCCCGCGCCGCCGGATTACGTCACGCAACTGCGGCACGACCTCGGCTTGGATCAGCCCTTGTGGATCCAGTTCTTGGACTACGCAAGGAATCTGCTGCACGGCAATCTCGGATTTTCGTTTGCGTACGACGCGCCCGTTACGTCGGTGATCGGCGAGCGTATCGTGCCGACGTTGATTCTCGCCGCGTCGGCGTTCGC
>JBOHTT010000265.1:0-8601 GCA_050733775.1 Vulcanimicrobiaceae bacterium | reverse complement strand
GTCGTGGTCGACGACATGATCTCGACCGGCGGAACGCTCGTAAAAGCGGCCGAGAAGCTCAAGGAGATGGGCGCGACCGAGGTGTACACGCTCGCGACGCACGGCATCTTCGCCGGGGACGCAATCGCGCAGCTCGAGGCGTCGCCGATCAAGAAGGTCGTGGTCACGAATACGATCCCGACGCAACCGAACGGCAAGATCGAAGTGTTGTCGATCGCGCAAATTCTTGCCGACGCAATTAAACGCATCACGGCGAACCGCTCCGTTTCGGAGCTGTTTGGCGAAGACGAACCGTCGCCTCCGCTCGACGTGCTGCCACCTTCAGAGTCGCTGGTCCCGGCTCACTGACACGATAAGGAAACCATGGCAACCAAGACGTTAACCCTCAAGCTCGAGCTTCGCGAGCAATCCGGTTCGACCGGCGCGCGCAAAGCTCGCCATGCCGGACGAGTTCCCGGCGTCATCTACGGGCACGGGCAACCGCCGCTGGCTATCGACGTCGAAAGCAAAGCGCTTGGCGAAGTTCTGCATGTCGGCCGTCAAACGATCGTCGACGTTCAGCTCGACGGCAAGAAAGACACCGCGATCGTCCGCGACATTCAGCTCGATCCGGTGTCGCGCCGCGTGATCGCCGTCGATCTTCAGCGAATCTCGCGTAGCGACGTCATCACCGCGCACGTGCAAATCGTCACCGTCGGCACGCCGGCCGGCGTCAAGGACCAAGGCGGGCTCATGGACCTCGTGACGCACGAAGTCATCGTGCGCGGTCCGGCCGACAAGATTCCGGAGGCGATTCGCGTCGACGTCAGCGCGTTGACGATCGGGCATCACATCAATGCCAGCGAGCTCGTTCTGGGTGAAGGATTACGGCTGCAAACGCCGCCGGATACCACGATCGTTGCCGTCGAAGCGCCGCGCGCCGAAGAAGCGCCGGCACCGGAAACGGCCCAGACCACACCGGAAGTCGTTGGTGGCGAAGCGCCGCCGCCACCTGAGGCAAGTACTACATAGGCGACCTTCGCATGATCGTCGGCCTCGGCAATCCGGGGCCGGCGTACGCGAACACCCGTCACAACGTCGGATTTATGGTCGTCGACGAAATTGCACGCCGGCTCGGCGCGGTGCAATGGAAGACGAAGGATCGCGCTCGTCAAGCGCTCGTGCGCGAGCGCGATTTGCTGCTCGTGCAGCCGTTATCGTTCATGAACGAAAGCGGGGTACCCGCGCGTCTCATCGCCTCGTGGTATCGCATTCAGCCGGAACGGTTGCTCGTGGTATACGACGAGCTCGATCTGCCGTTCGGGCGTTTGCGCATGCGCGCGAGCGGCACCTCGGCCGGTCATAACGGCATGAAGTCGATCATCAAGTACTTCGGACAAGACGTCCAGCGACTGCGCATCGGGATCGGCCGCGGCCGAGAGGAGAGCGATGCAATCGATCGCGTGCTCGGCGGCTTCACGCCCGAGGAGCGCACCGTACTTGGCGACGTCATCGGCGCCGCGGCCGACGCGGCGATGCTCTGGGCGGACCAAGGGCTTATGCCTGCCACGAACTTCGCGAACGCGTGGAAGCTAGGGTCAGATCAGCCGGAGAGCAAAGAAAGCAACCAAACCGGCACAGACGACCTCTGATACGGGAAGAATCACCAAAGAGAATGCTGGACTTCCGCGGACGAACGATCGTGCTCCGCGTCGACGCGGCGAGCATCGCCGGGACGACGCTCGTATCCGATATCGCGTTTCTCCAGGAGCGTGAAGTCCGTCCCATCGTGGTCGCACCGCATGCCGACATCGCACGGATCTTCGTCGGGGTCATGAACCGCACGGGCGACGCCGCGGTCGGATTGCGCGGCGCCGACGCCGGCATGATACCGGCAGCCGGCAACACGATCGGATCGGTGCAGACGCGGCTACTGGAAACGCTGACGCGCTCGGGCTACGTCCCCGTCATCGAGCCGACGGCTATCGGTCTCGGCGGCGACGACGTGCTGCTCCCGGTCGACGAGGTCGCGCGCGCAATCGCGCAAGCAACCGATGCGTCTCGTGTGATTTTCTTCGATCCGAACGGGGGCGTCGTCGACGCGGAGACGCAACGGCTCGTCGAAGAGCTGACGCCTGCCGAAGCGCTCGCACTTGCGGAGACCGGCGCGCTCGCTCCCTCGCTTGCCGCGGCGATCCGCGCGGCCGCACACGGCGTACGCGGCGGCGTCGATGCCGCCCAAATCATCGATGGACGCATCGCGCATGCGACGATCGTCGAGTTCGTCACCGCGCGACATCTCGGCACCCAAGTCGCCGGAACGGTCTACATCGTCTCAGCGTCGGGCTGAGGCGGCTGCTTTAGCTCTTTTCGGCGCGGCGTCACTCACCGGCGATTTCTTAGCCGAGCGCCAGACCGGCAGCACGACGCCGACGTGCGTGCCGTAATTCGGAAGACGCTCGACGTACACGTGCTCGGAGAATTGACTCGTCAGCCATAACCCGCGCCCGTCCTCCCGCATGATGTCGACATCGCGTGGTGGCGCATATTCGAATCCTGGGCCGCGATCGATCACGTGCAGAACCGCTTGATCCTTGCGCCATTCGAGCGCTACGTCGATCGGGCCGGGCGCGTGACGCACCACGTTGCCGACCAGCTCGCCGAAAACGATCTCGGCACCGGAAAGGTCGCTTTCGAGCGTTGCTTCATTGCGCAATTTTTCCAAGAAAGCACCGCGCGCTGTTTGCGCGGCACGCGCGTTTTCGGCCTCGAACGACCATCCCAGCGAACGCGGAAACGAAAGCACCATCAACGCCGCATCGTCGTCGTGCGCGCCTTCAGGAATGCAGCTATCCGCAAGTAAAGTCGCCGCCGCACTGACGTAGAGAATGCCGTCGGTCGAAAGCGCGTCGAACAGCGTCTTCTCACCAAGATACAGGTCGCGTTTGACCTCGGTGATGCCGTCGGTGTAGAACGCGATCATCGCGACGCCCTCCAGCGAGCGCGTCTTCGATACGGCCGGCGCCGCGAGGTTGCGCGACCCGAGCGGCAAGCCGTCGGCGGCGAGCGCGTCCAGCGTGCCGTCCCAGAGTCGCAGCAACGGCGCGGGATGCCCTGCGTTGGCATAAGTGAGGCGCCCATTCGTCGGGTCGAGAATGGCGACGAATGCCGTCGCGACGTTGTCGGGATAGCGTTGCAGCAAAATATATTCTGTTGCGTCGAGAATGCGCGCCGGATCCGATTCGTAGAGCGCGACGGCGTTCATCGCATTGCGTAGCTTGCCCATGATCGCCGATGCCTGCAGGCCGTTGCCCGTGACGTCGCCGATCATCAGCAACGTATTGCCGTTTCGCAGCGTGAATGCATCGTACCAGTCACCGCCGACGGGAGCGTCGCTCGTCGTCGCCGCGGCATACGCGGTACTGATCACGGCTCCGGGAATCGATGACAGCGTCTGCGGCAAGGTGATTTCTTGGAGCGTCCGCCCGAGACGTTGCTCGCGGTGGAGGCTGCGGGCGTGCTCGATCGCCAGCGACAAGCGCCGCCCAAGCTCTTCGAACATCTCGCGGTCGGCTTCGGAGTAGTTCCGTTTGGCGAGATACACGCCCAGCGTCCCAAAGTCGTAGTCCGCCGTATATAGGGGAACGACGATCAGCGACCGCGGCGCCATCTGATCGACGACCGGCCACAGATAGGGTTGAATGTTCTCGCGCAGCGATTCAACGCTAACGTCGGTCCGCATCAGCGTGCGCCGCTTCTCGATCAAATCCCGCATTTGCGCTTCGGCCGCCGGAACGAACAGACGCTCTCCGCGATATTGTTCGACGGGCGCACCGGCCGAATCGGCGTATGCGACGGCGTGCGCGCGAATGCCGCCGTCCGGTCCGAGCACGTACAAGATCGCGCGATCGGCCCAGTAGCCCACCAGGCTTTGGAGCAGCGTTTCGAGTTCCTGATTGAGATCGCGGGTCGCGAAAAGTTGATCGGTCGCATGTGCCAGATACCGGAAGCGTTCCGTCGCTTCACGCTCGCGCGCAAATGCAGCCGCGTGCTCCAGTGCCGTCGCGGCTTGCCGCGCGACTGCTTCGGCGCTCGTGCGATCGAAATCGTCGAACGGCGGCGCCTCGCCGGTCGACACGAACGTAATAGTTCCCGCGACGCGCTCGGCCAGGAGCAGCGGCACCACGAGCAACGAACGTGTCGACTCGATCGTGCGCGCTACTTGAACGCCGCCGGCGTTCCGCCAACCAGTATGCGTTGAATCATCGACGTCCGGAATGAGTAAGCTTTCCTTCGTCGCGCTGACGCGCATGACGACGCTGTTGTCCTCGACCGAAATACGGGCGGCTTTTTCTCGCGCGCGGTGCCCGATTTCGGGATCGCGGTGCGCGACGGCGGTGCGCCGCAGCATGCCGTCCGGGCCGCGCAGCGTGATGATGATGCCGTCGGAAAAACGATCGATCGCAACGCGCATCAACGCG
Source organism: Vulcanimicrobiaceae bacterium (assembly GCA_050733775.1). Taxonomy (GTDB): domain Bacteria; phylum Vulcanimicrobiota; class Vulcanimicrobiia; order Vulcanimicrobiales; family Vulcanimicrobiaceae; genus JAFAMS01. The sequence goes on along the minus strand of JBOHTT010000265.1, from coordinate 4,141 downwards.
TCCATGATGCGCTCCCGGTCGAGCGAAGAGCTCAATGCCTCGGCAGCTTCGGACAGAAAGCGCGCGCGATGCGCGGCTCGGACCTGCTCGTCGATGTCGGTCGCCGCACCGAACCAGCCGACGATTTCGCCGTCGGCGCCGCGCGCCGGAACAGCGCGAGCCAAGAACCAACGATAGCGCCCATCTTTCGCGGACTTGAGGCGGTACGAAACCTCGAAGATGTCACCCGTCTCGATCGCAATCTGCCAGGCGTCCCACATGCGCTCGATCTCGTCGGGATGCGCGATCTCGAACGCGCGACGGTCTCCCGGACCGATGCCGGTGGGATCGACGCCGGTGAATTCAACCCAACGGGAATTGACACGAATGATACGGCCCTGCGGGTCCGCGATGAAGACGAGATTCGGGTCCGCCTCCACGGCGACGCGATAAATCGCCTCGGCCGCTCCCTTGTCCATCAACGCCGACGTTCTGCTTAGGGGCACGGGTCCCCGCCGCCGCGCACGGCTGCGATGCGCGACGCGATCGGCGGATACACCAAGAAGTAACGGCGGACGATCGGCTTCGGGCAAGCAGGCAACAAATCGACGTCTGCTAACCGCACCATGAGGCGCACGGCAGATGCGGGATCGGCGGTTGCGGCGACGGCGACGTGATCGGCACGCGCTTCGAGCCGCCGCGAGTACGCGTTTTGAATGGGCAGCAGCGCGAGGAGCGCGACGCCGAGGACGCTGCCGAGCAGCGCCAGCCGCGAAAGCGGATCGTCGTCGCGGCGAAAGCCGATGCGATCCGCGACGGCGACGGAAATTGCAGCTGCGACGATCAGCCACAGCGACGCGTAGAGGTCCAGCCGCAGCACGTCGTGCGCGGCGATGTGCGCGCTCTCCCGCGCGACAACAAAATTCAGCTCATTCGGTGTCGCCGTCGACATCAGGGTATCGCTGATATCGATTTGTGCCGTCGGTCCCAGCCCTGAAATGCGCGAGACGTCGACGTCGGCATCGGTCGCCGCGCCGATGCCCTCGATCACGATTGGCACGCGCACGCCCATGCGCTTCTCGACGCCGTAGAGCTGCGCCCCGCGTGGTCCATACTCGTGTAACGTTTGCTGATGCACGATCCACGGCGTGTAGACGACCGGCTCCGCAAAACTGGCGAGCAGAACGAACAACACGAGAAACGCCGCGCCGAAGAAATACCAGTATCGCGTGCGCGCAGCGAGCAGCAACATAAACCAAAAGATGACGGCACTCATGAGCGCGCTTGCGACCGCAGTGGACGCAGATTCACCGAGCCATTCCGCCGGCGATTGCACCGACGTGCCCGCGGCAACGGAAAGGCGGTACGCGACGATTGCGGCAGGAAAGGACGCGGCTTGCGCTAGCATCGCGATCATCCAGACATAGATGAGACGCACCAAATGTATGTTGCGCACGTTGCGCCGGATCACGTCGCGAATTTGCGCCGCGCGTCCGGAGCGCCAGAGGTAGAGCAGCGCCGCGATCTCGCAAAACGCCGATCCGAAGAAAAGCGGCGGTTCGCGTGCGACCAGCGCTTCAGCGAGATGCTGACGACGAACGTCGAGAAGCCGTTCGACCGGCGCGGAAAGCAGCGTCTGCGACGGGATCCGGCCGACGAAATGGGCCAGACGCTCGAGTTCGGGAGCCTGCGCTTGCGCCACGACGGTACAACAGACCATCGCGACGCAAAGCGCGAGGAGAAGCCTTATATTAACGAATCTTGGCCAGCTCTTCGAAGAGCACTTCTTCGTCGGGCTGCTCGCCGATTTGATGAACGTCGATGTAGCGGATGACGCCCTTCTTATCGATGAGAAAAATGGCGCGTTCGGACATGCCGCCTTGTTCGCGGAACACGCCGAATTTTTTCGCGACTTCGCCGTGAGGCCAGAAGTCGGAAAGCAACGGCATGGAGATTCCGGTTTGTTCGGCCCAAGCGCGTTGTGAATGAGTGCTGTCACAGGAGATGCCCACGACCTGGGCATCTTCCGCCGCGAAGCGGCTACGATTCGCTTCGTAGGCGGGAAATTGGGTGCTTCAAACGGGTGTGAATGCAAAAGGGAAAAACGCGAGGACGACGTTCGACTTTCCGCGCCGGTCTGAGAGCTTGAATGGTTCGTCGCTGTTACCGGCCTTGAGCTGAAAGTCGGGGGCGACGTCCCCCACCTTCAGTGTCGACGTGCGATCTGCCGTCGACGTCCGGCCTTTGGTGACTGGCATGGCGGCCGCGTTCGGCCCCCGCGATGAGCTATCCCGCGGTGGCCGCGGTCTGATGGTCGGCGACGATTTGGGCGCTCGCACGCTGTGGGCCACGCTCGTCGATTCCGGCCTTGCGTCTTGCGGCGACCGGATTTGCAACGGCGATATACCGCGGGCACTCCGGACCGTTAGGCTCGTTGCAGTAACCGCGCACGCACGTCGCGCCGGCTCGCGAGAACAAGTCGGGCGCCGCTTTCTTGGCGAGCCTCATCATCGCAAAGGCCAGCTCGCGAATTTCCCACTGCGCGTTGTTGCAAGTGCGCAGCGTGAAGAAATCGAGCAAGGCGCGGGCGTTTGCCGTCACGACGATTTGCGTCTCGGCACCGTTCGGGAGCGCAAAACGCGCATCTTCAGGCGGCGTGCCGGCATCGACGGCGTCTGCGTAAAAATCGGCGACCTGCTCCATCAACGCATCGTATTTTGCTTTGATTTCGGGCCGCGCGGCGATCGAAGGAGGCGTGATGTATTCGAATTGGCCTTTGAGCTTGATGTAACGCTGACTCTTTTGTTCGAACGACATGTGACGATGACGCACGAGTTGATGCGTGAGCGCTCGCGACACACCCGACACGCCGAACGTAAACATCGTGTGCTCGAACGTCGAAAGATGACCGGCGTCGCGCACGCGCGACACCATCTTCTTGACGTCTTCCGCCGTCCAGTTTTCGTCGATCGTCTCGATGTCGCGAGGGCTATAGCAATTGCGCGCCGCAGTTGCGACGGCGCGCTCGGGATCGGGGCTGTGAGCCAGCAAAATAACGCGCAAGGCCATACCCGTCATGTTCGGCGGAAGGCCACCTTATTTCTGCCGGCGCGCTTGGCATCGTACATTGCGGCGTCGGCCGCCTCGAGAAGTTCCTCAGCGGTACGAGCGTCGATCGGGTAGGCTGCAACGCCGACGCTGGCGGTAATCGCGATCGGTTCGCCGGCAAAAGCCTCGGCGATCGAGTTCCGCAGCGATTCCGCGCGCAGAATCGCGCTCGACTTTTCACAGTCTATCCACACCACGCAGAACTCGTCGCCGCCGTTGCGTGCGACCAAGTCCTCCGGACCGGCGGCGTGCGCGCGCAGCATGCCGGCGAGACGGCGCAGAACGTCGTCGCCGGACGCATGACCGAAGCGGTCGTTCCATTCTTTGAAGTGGTCTGTGTCGACGAAGACGAGCGCGATGCGAGGAACGATTCGCACGCGCGGAGCCTCCCGCAAACGCGCGGTCAGCTCGGTGCGGAAGGCGCGAGGCGTCAGCAATCCGGTCAGTCCGTCATACGTAGCGCGAACGCGGTCGTCCGCCCGGTCGCGCGCGACGTAGAGCGCGGCACCGGCAATCACGCAGATCTCGACGAGCTGCTGCACGGTGTTCTTGTGCGGTCTCTCCGGCAGCGCGAGATACGCGACGAGCGGCAGGTTCGGCAGCGGAATCGCCAGCGCGGCGCGGTCGGCGGGCTGCAGAGGGGCCAGCGGCGGATCGACGAGGCATTCGCGTCCCGTGCGACGCGCCTCGCCGAGCGGCGAACCGCGCGCGAGCGCGGAAAACGCGGCGTCGCGAAAATGCTGGTAGCGGCCGCCGCTGGTGTAGACGCAGGTGAACCGATCGGCCCCCAAGTCCCAAAGCGTGAGTGCATCGATTGCAGCAATCGATTGCAGCGCGCGGTTGAGGGTTCGATAGACGTCGTCGATGCCGCAGCGCGCGGCGCCGATCAGGTCGCACGCAATTCGTACCACAACGGGCGTAGTGCCCGCCTGTGCCCCGTAAGGGTACTACGCGCCGGTCTTCGTCTTCTTGATCGAGCGCGCGGGGGTTCCGGCAACGCGGTCGCCGGCTTCGACGTCGCGGATGACGACCGACCCAGCGCCGGTCATCGCAC
>JBOHTT010000264.1:0-17614 GCA_050733775.1 Vulcanimicrobiaceae bacterium | reverse complement strand
CATGATCACGCTGCTGCTGGCGCTCTTCATCATTCTCTTCTCGATCTCAACGATCAACAAGGTCAAGCTCCAACGGCTCGTGCACGACATTTCCGGCGGCTTCAACTCGATCGACGCGATCAACAATCCGCCGGAAGGCGGCGGGCTCGAGCGCTTTCAGCTGTCAAAAGAGCTGCAGCAAGAGCAGCAAATCATCCAGACCTACGTCAATCAGCAGCATCTCGAGCAAAAGGTCAAAGTGCAGCTGACGAGCCAGGGTCTCGTGATATCGCTGCTCACCGACAAAGCGCTCTACGATCTCGGCAGCGCAACCCTGCGGCCTGAAACTATCGGCCTGCTCGAAAAAGTCGGTACCGTCTTGCAGAAGACGCAACCGACGGTGCGCGTCGAGGGCTACACCGACAACAAGCCGATTCACACCGATGCCTTTCCGACGAACTGGGAGTTGTCGGCTGCGCGCGCGGCGGGCGTCGTCCGTTTCCTGGTCGAGAAGGAGCATTTCGACCCGCACAAGATTTCGTTGGCCGGCTACGGCGAATGGCATCCGACGCACTCGAATGCAGATCTCGAAGGACAGCAGCTCAATCGGCGCGTCGACATCGTGGTGGTCAACGCGAACGCGGCAGTCGGCAGGAGCGTCGTAGCTCCGGGCGCCGCAACGGCGGCTCCGAAAGCGCCACCCAAATCGAAAACGGCGGCCGCTGCCGTCGGTAAATCTCCCTCCACGAACGCAAAGGGGCAATAACCACCGTGTCGATGCTCTCGCAAGAAGAGATAGACGCTCTTGTAAAACAGCTCGCCGCACCGGAGACCGAGCACGGCGCCGCTGACGGGCGAAAGATCAAGTCATTCGATTTTCGCTACAACAAACGGCTTGAGAAGTTCAGCACCAACCAGCTTCAAACGCTACGGACGCTGCACGACAATTTTACGAGGCTTCTGAACAACTCGCTGTCCGTCTACCTCCGTACGAGAGTCGAAGCGACGGTCACCTCGATCGAACAGATTAGCTACGGCGACTTTATCGCCGGCATCTCGCTGCCTTCGATTTTGGCGATCTTCTCGATGGACCCGTTACCCGGTAGCGGCATCGTGCAAGTCGATCTCAATTTGGTGTTCTCGATCATCGATCGTCTGTTGGGCGGCCCGGGATGGTTCCCGCAAAAACTTCGAGACCTCACCGATATCGAGCGGACGCTCATGCAGCGTTTCATGGCGCGCATGCTCAACAGCTACCGCGAATCGTGGAACTACCTGTTGACGCTGTCCCTCAAGATCGAAGCGCTGGACTCGAATCCGCAGTTCATCCCGCGAATCATTCCGCTCGATCAGATTGTTGCGTACGTGTCGTGCGAGCTGAAGGTCGGTGACATGACGGGTGTGATGAACTACTGCTTGCCGTACCTCGTCATGCAATCGATCGGGCCTCAGCTCAGCGACTTCCAGTGGTCTCCTTCGGTCGTTGCCGGGCGTGGCATGACGGAAGAAGATATCCACCAATTAGCGAGAAACGTCGAGCGGGCCGAGGTCGAATGTAAGGTCGAACTCGGTCAGACCATTGTCTCGCTGCGAGATCTCATGTCGTTGGCTCCGGGAGATCTGGTTCTCTTCGACAAGGAAACGAACACGCCGCTCGTGGCCAAAATCAACGACATGGAAAAATTTCAAGTGTTTGCCGGTACGCACAAGGATCGGCTGACCGTGCAGGTCGACAGCATTATAGAGAACGAGAATGAGTAGTATTCCCGAGGATCAATTGGATTCAATCGCCGCATCAATGCTTTCTTCGGCGGCGCAAGTACTTTCTGCGTTGGTCGACCGCAGCGTTACCGCGGGCGCAGCTTCGTCATCGAGCAGCGAAGCGTCGCTGCGAGTCGAAGACGACTGGGTAGCGACCAAAACCGATCTGCCCGGAGTGGGTGCGAGCTTCATCTGCCGCTACCCGAAAGCCGATCTTGCAAAGATTGTCGCGGTGATGGTCGGTGCGGAAACGGACGGCGAGATGGATGCGATGCAGCTTTCCATCGTCGCTGAAACGGTCGCGCAAATCTCAACCGCCATGGGAGAGCAGGTCGCGCAGGCCGTGGGAGTTTCCACGGAGGGCATCACCTCGCAGGTCGTCGCCGATACCGGCAGCTTCCCGCCGCCGCCGTTCACGACGTACGAGTCGGAACTCGAGATCCAAGGCGAGTTTCCGGTTTCGGTGCAGATCGACTTCGACGGCGTTGCGCTCTCCAAACTCGGCACCAGCCAGCCGGCCGCGCCGGCGGCACCAGCACCGCGCGCGCAAGCCGTTGCGGCCGCTCAAGCCGCGGCTGCCACGGAGGCTCCGCCACGGCGGTCGTCCTCGGCGCCGGCTAAGCCCGCGCAGTTTGCCGCGATGCAGCCCACTGGCGTTGCCGCTGCCACGCCCGGACACGCCAACCTCGACCTCGTGCACGACATCCCGCTGCAGATCAGCGCGGTCCTCGGCCAGACCCATCTGGCCCTGCGCGACGTCGTGGCCATGCAGGCGGGGAGCGTTTTCGAGCTCGACAAGCTGTCCGCAGACCCGATCGACCTCTACGTTAACAATATCTTGATTGCCAGAGGCGAAGTTGTGGTCGTAGACGACAAGTACGCCGTAAAAATCAGCGAACTGAACCCTTTACAACACGAGCGGGCTTAAACCCCCGCCGGTTCTTCACTTATGGACTGGAATCTTTGGTTCCGAGCGGCCAGTGCGCTCGCGCTCGTTGCGTTGCTCCTTTACGGGCTCTTCTGGGCAGTCCGGCTTCTTTCGCAAGGGCGAATGCTGGCGCTGGGACAGAACCGTCTCGTGAGCGTCGTCGAGTCGTCCGTCCTTTCCCAGCACGCGTCGGTCCACGTCGTACGGATCGGCAGACGTTATTATTTGGTGGGAGCGGGCTCGGGGACAGTGGCGCTGATTTCAGAGCTGCCGGCGGAAGAAGTCGAACCCTTCATCGAATCGCAGCGCGCCTCGTTGCAGCTTCAGGCCGCGCGGTTCGGCGCACTGTTCAAACGGAAACAATGACGCTCGGTCGACGCGTTTGGGCGGCCGCCCCATTCCTGTGCGCACTGTTGTTTTTGGCGCTTTCGGCATTGCCGGCACTAGCGCAGACGGTCCCGGGGCCGAGCAACCCGATCGTCCCCATCCCCAATATCAATATCGGCGTCACGCCTGCGACCAAGCCACAGCAAGTCGCGATGTCGCTGCAGATTTTACTGCTGCTGACCGTGCTCTCGCTTGCGCCGACAATGCTCGTACTCGTCACATCCTTTACACGCATCGTGATCGTGCTGTCGTTCGTGCGAACGGCAATGGGAACGCAAAGCGTGCCACCGACGCAGGTCCTCGTCGGGCTCGCGTTGCTGCTAACGTTCTTCATTATGCGGCCCGTCGGGGTCGACATCAACAAGAACGCGTTGCAGCCCTACCTTGCGAACAAGATCAGTCAATCCGTCGCGATGGATCGTGCCGCAAAACCGCTGCGGGTGTTCATGTTCAAGCAAACGCGCGAAAAGGACATCGCGCTGTTTTACAGCTTGTCAAAGGAGCCGCGTCCGGCTAAGCAAGCCGACGTGCCCACGTATCTGCTCGTTCCGGCGTTCGTAATCAGCGAGCTGAAGACGGCCTTTGAGATCGGCTTTGCGATCTACGTTCCGTTCATCGTCATCGACATGACGGTCGCATCGATCCTGCTATCGATGGGCATGATGATGATTCCGCCCACGATCGTTTCCTTGCCGTTTAAGATTTTGGTTTTCTTGCTGGTCGACGGTTGGAATTTGACCGTGCAAGCCCTCTTTACGAGTTTCCATACATGACCTTCGCCGACGCGCTCAGTATCGGCCGGGAGGCGCTGCTCGTAACGATGATCGTATGCGCTCCGGCGCTGGTTTTGGGCATGGTGACGGGTCTCATCATCTCGCTGTTTCAGGCGGTCACGCAAGTTCAAGAGCCGACCTTGGCCTTCATCCCTAAAATTTTGGTCGTCGGTATCGCGATCTTGTTCTTCGGGCCGTTCATGCTGGCGATGCTAACCGACTTCATGCGCCGCATCATCCTCACCATACCGACCTTCGTGAAATGAGGGGTCTCCGATGAACCCCCTGTACCGATCGTTTGGGGCGCCGGGGCCGGAAATGCAAGAAAACGGCGAGGGCGCATACTCCCGGCGGTCTGTAACCGAGCCGTTGACGCAGCAGATGCGGCCCCGCCGCCCAAACCCTCTGGGCAGTGGCAATTTTGCCGCATCTCATTGTCGCTTCGTCAGTCACATAGCGCCTCTGGCTATGTTCCCTCCTCGCTCCTCGATCTGCGGCCAAATGGCCGCTGCGATCGGTGCAGTGGGTTCATCGGAGACCCCCCCGCTGTGTTGAACGTATTCGGACTTCACACCGCGCAGCTCGAGACGTTCTTCCTGATTTGGGTGCGTTGCTCCACGATGCTCATGATCATGCCGGTCTTCGGCACAGCGCAGATACCCGTGATGGTTCGCGTCGCGCTCGGGCTGATGGTCAGCTTCGTAATCTATCCGACCGTCCCCGCGATGCAGCCGCTTTCTGATTTCGACGCCCTGGCAATTGCGCTCATCTCGCAAGTGGTCATTGGGATCTTATTCGGCTTCGTTACGCAGATGGTGTTCATGGGCGTGCAATTTGCCGGCGAGATGGTCGATATCCAAATCGGCTTCGCCGTCGCGAACGTCATCAACCCGGCCTCTCAGCAGCAAGTAACGATCATCGGCGAACTGCAATTGGCTTTTGCCACGCTCATCTTTTTGATCAGCAATTCACACTTGCTGTTCTTTCGTGGGATCGGCGGTTCGTTCGCACTCCTGCCGCTGCCTTGGATAAACATCACGATCGCGACGCAGCACTCGATCATCACATTCTTTACGCAGGCGTTGTTGATCGTCTTCAGCGTGGCGGCGCCTATTGCCATTACGCTTTTTCTCGTGAACATCGCGTTGGCGTTCTTGGCACGCGTGGCGCCGCAAATGAACATTTTCGTGATCGGCTTCCCTTTGCAGATCACGGTCGGGTTGGTGATGCTGATCATCAGCTTGCCTCTCCTCGCGTACTCGCTGCCTAATCTCTTCAACCAGGTGCCGCACGAGCTGGATACGCTTATGCGGAGCATGGCGACGTAGATGGCTCGGCCGGAACAGACCGAAAAGCCTACCCCAAAACGCCGCGGCGAAGCGCGGTCGTCGGGACGCGTTGCGCGCAGCGCCGAGATTGCGCCGGCATTCGTCTTGCTCGCAGCCGTCATGATCTTGCACCTCGGCTTCACGCTCTGGTTGAACAACGTCTACGTGCTGCTGCAGACGTCGTTCAACCACATCGCATCCGAAGACACTGTCAACATGCATTCGGCGTGGGGATATTTTGCGCGCGGATTCATGCCGCTTGCGCCGATACTGACTTTTATCTTTTGCGCTGCGCTGCTGATCGGTTACATGGCGAACGTGCTGCAGTTCGGCTTTCTTTTCACCCTCCAGTCAATTAAGCCGCGGTTTTCGAAGCTGAATCCAATGTCCGGCATCGCGAACATCATGTTCTCGAAGCAGACTGCCGTCTCGCTTGCGAAGCAGCTGTTAAAATTGTTTGCCGTTAGCTTCATCATCTTTCTTACGGTGAAAGATAACCTGCCGTCGATTTGGAACTCGGCGCGAAATTCGCCTCACGACTGGATGGTCGTTATCGAGGGCATCATCTACGGAATCGCCATTCGGTTCGCGCTCTTTTTGCTCGCGATGGCGATGCTCGACTTCGCATATCAGCGCTGGCAATATGAAGAGTCGATGAAGATGAGCAAGGCGGAAGTGAAAGATGAGCATCGGTCGCAAGAAGGCTCGCCCGAAGCGAAGGCCGCCGTCAAGCAACGCATGCGAAATACGGCGCGTAAGCGTATGATGGCCGCCGTTCCAAAGGCGACGGTCGTCGTGACCAACCCGACGCACTTTGCGTGCGCGCTCGAGTGGGACGAGATAAAGATGGAGGCGCCGGTTCTTTCCGCCAAAGGCGCCGATCTGCTGGCACGCCGAATTCGGCAGCTCGCGAAGGAGCACGACGTTCCCATCGTCGAGAACCCGACGCTCGCGCGCACGCTGTACTATCAGGTCGAGCTCGACCATCCCGTGCCGCCCGAGCTCTACGCCGCCACCGCCCAGGTGATTGCGTTCGTCTACCGCCTGAAACGGAAGATAATCGCGTGATGCCTAAGAGAGAGGTCACCCAGCATGGCTGCTAGCACTCAGGCGCCGTCCTCCGGCAGCCGCCCCAGCGTTATGGACCGGCTTAGTCAGTCGGCGAGTATGTGGATTGCAGCCGCGGTCGTGATGATCATCGGCTTGATGGTCGTTCCGATTCCGCCCGAGCTGCTCGATCTGTTCCTGACGCTGAACATTACGGGCGCAGTCCTCGTTCTGCTCACGACGCTCTATACGGAGAACGCGCTGAGCTTTAGCGTGTTTCCGACGTTGTTGTTGATCATCACGCTGTTCCGTTTGTCGCTGAACATTACCGGAACGCGTCTAATCTTGCTGCACGCCTACGCCGGACGCGTTATCGAGGCGTTTGGAAACGTCGTCGTCGGCGGTAACTACGCGGTCGGCATCATTATCTTCGGCATCCTAATCATCATCCAGTTCGTCGTCATCACCAACGGTGCCGGTCGCGTCGCTGAAGTCGCCGCTCGCTTCACGTTGGACGCTATGCCAGGTAAGCAGCTGGCGATCGACGCCGATCTGAATGCCGGCCTCATAACCGAAGCAGATGCGCGTCAGCGCCGGCGGGACATTCAACGTTCGGCCGACTTCTACGGTGCGATGGACGGCGCTTCGAAGTTCGTCCGCGGCGACGCCGTCGCGGCCGTCATCATCGTGTTCGTGAACATCATCGGCGGATTTTTCATCGGCATCGTGCAGCAAGGAATGTCGCTGATACAAGCGCTGCAGCGCTTCACGCTGTTGACCGTCGGTGAAGGAATCGTTACCCAAATCCCCGCGCTGCTGATGTCCACGGCGACCGGTATCATCGTGACGCGCGCCGCGTCGGAGATGAACTTCGGCAACGAGCTGACCGGTCAACTTCTGCAAGAGCCGCGCGCCATCGCAATCACGTCGGTGCTGCTGGTCGTCTTCGGCTTCATGGGCTTGCCGCCGATCTGGATGTTCTTGATGGCGGGCGTGATGTTCGCACTGTTCCTGCGCCAGCGCGATCTCCAACGCCGCGGCCTGCTACGGCGCGGCGACGGTCAAGCGGCATTAGCCGGCGGCCCCACGGCACCGGGCGTGCAGCCCGGGGTGACGGCGCAGCCGGCCGTCAAAGCCGCGGAATCAGTCGTGCCGCTGCTCTCGTACGATCCGATGGAGTTGGAAATCGGCTTCGGGCTGATTCCGCTTGTGGACGTTGCACAAGGCGGCGATCTCCTCGAACGCATTACGATGATTCGGCGGCACGCAGCGCGCGAGCTCGGGATCGTCGTTCCACCGATCCGCGTGCGAGATAATTTGCAGCTCAAGCCGTCAACCTACGTCATCAAGATCTACGGCTTGGAAGTTGCGCGCGCGGAAGTCATGGTCAGCCGTCTGCTGGCGATGAACCCCGGAACTGCGACGCAACCGATCGAGGGAATCCCGACAACGGAGCCCGCGTTCAATCTTCCGGCCTTATGGATCCCGGAAAGTGGCCGTGGCGACGCCGAGATGGCGGGCTACACGGTCATCGATCCGACCAGCGTCATTGCAACGCACCTGACGGAAGTCATCAAGTCGCACGCGCCGGATTTGCTCGGACGTCAGGAGACGAGCTCGCTCCTCGACAACGTCAAACAGCATTACCCCGTCGTCGTCGAGGAGCTCATCCCGAATTTACTTACGGTCGGCGAGGTGCAGCGCGTTCTGCAGAACCTGTTGCGCGAGCGCATCCCGATCCGCAATCTCTTGCTGATTCTCGAATCGCTCGCAGACGGTGCACGCCAAAGCAAGGACATCGACTATCTCACGGAGCGAGTACGCGGCGCGCTGGCACGGCATATCTGCGCCGAATACTCGGAAGACGGCTTGCTATCGGTCATCACCGTCGATCCGCGCTTGGAGACGCTGTTGGGCGAAGCTGTCCGCAGAGGCGAGGATGCCTACGCGCTGCTCGATCCGCAAACGGTGGCGAAAATCTACGCCTCACTCACCAGACAAATTCAGGCTGCACAGGCCGCCGGTTTGCATCCGATCGTCCTGTGTTCGCCGACGATTCGTCTCGCGCTCAAGCGTCTTACCGAGCGTGCTGCGCCGTCGCTCGTCGTGCTCTCGTACTCGGAGATCGCTCCGGGATTGCGCGTCGAGTCCATCGGCCAAGTCTCGACGACCGACGAGCCGGAGCCGGCAACAGCATGAGGAGCAAGGGGCGCGTGCTGATCGTCGACGATGCCGTCGTCATGCGAATGATGATCAAAGACATCTTGTCGAAAAACGGTTTCGAGATCGTCGGGGAGGCGCAAAACGGCGCGGAAGCGGTGGAGAAGTACAAAGACCTGCGACCGGACGTCGTCACGATGGATATGGTGATGCCGGGCGTTGACGGCATTGCGGCGGTCAAGCAGATCGTCTCAGTAGATCCTGCCGCCAAGATCTTGATGTGCACGTCGCTCGGCCAGGAGGCGCTGCTCAACGAGGCAATGGAAGCCGGGGCGAAGAGCTATATCACGAAACCCTTCCAGCCATCGAAGATCCTCGAGTCTCTCGAAAAAGTACTCGGAGGAACGTAGCGTGGGCGACGCACTGCAGCTCACCGACCTGCAGATCGACGCGCTCAAAGAGATCGCGAACATCGGAGCCGGGCACGCGGCCACGGCGCTTTCGCAAATGCTTGGCAGCACGATCAAGCTGGAGACACCAAAGGCAGAACTGTTACGCTACGCCGAACTAGGATCGCGCTTTTCGGACGAGCGGATCTTCGCCGTTCTGCACGTCTACGTGCGCGGTGACATACCGGGACACTTGGTCGTGCTCTTCGATCAAGGAGATGCTCTTGCGTTCGTTCATCTGTTCCTTCGGCGCGTCAGCGGCGATCTGCAGATTTTCGATGCGGTCGTCGAAACGACGCTCAAAGAAGTCGCGAACATCGTCGCCTCCTCGTACCTGAGCGCGCTCATCCGTTTGACCGATGCAAACATGCTGCCGTCGGTGCCGGTCGTGACGTACGGATCGATGCGTGCGACGTTCGACGCCCTCATGCCCATGGCGCCGCATCGCGACGTGTTCTTCGTGCAATCGACGTTCTTGGATCGCGGCGCCAAGATGTCGGGGCAAGTGATCTTCATCCCCGATACCGGTTCTGTCGAGCCTCTGTTGGCTGCTTTCGGCGTATGATCGGAATTCCGGGGGATCGTGGCGAGCTCATTCGCTACTTTCGGGACGAATGCGACGAGCTGATCGCGCAAATCGACGGCGATCTCTTGGAGCTGGAGGCGCTAGCTGCAGAAGGACGCAGCGACGCGGAGCGCATCAACTCCCTTTTCCGTGCGCTTCACACCATCAAGGGCAGCGCCGGGATGCTGCAGATGAACGACGTCGCCTCCCTCGCGCACAAGCTTGAAAATGCGTGCGACGTGCTTCGCACCGGTCGTGGGACGTTATCGAAATCGTTGATCGAGGTGCTGTTCGACGGGCGAGACTTGCTCACGGCCCTCATTCGGTGCGGCATTGAGGAGACCGCGCCGCCGCCTTCAGGCGTTGCGGAGGAGTTATCCGCGCGCGTGGAGGCCGCACTGGCGAATCCGCAAGCCGAGAACGTTTCCGCGCCGCCGGCTCCGTCCACCGAACCGGTTTCCACCGCTCGCGGACGCGGGCGAACGATTCGCGTGGATATCGTGCGCTTGGACGACCTGGTCGATCTCGTCGGCGAGCTCGTCATCGCAAAGAATCGCATCGTGCAGATCGCCGCCACCCTGGGTGACGAGCGCGGAACTGAGCTGAGCGACGCGGCAACTCGTTTGGCGCGCACGACCGCTGAGCTGCAAGAGAGCATCATGCAAGCTCGCATGGTGCGTATTGCCGGCGTTTTCGAACGATTTCCACGGCTCGTTCGCGATCTCGCAAAAGCCGGTGGAAAAGATATCGATCTTATCATCGAGGGCGAAGACACCAATCTCGACAAAACACTGGTCGACGAGCTTGGCGAACCCTTGATGCACCTCGTCCGGAATTGCGTCGACCATGGAATCGAATCGCCGCGGCGCCGCAGAGAGAGCGGAAAGCCAATGACGGCGACGCTTCGCCTGCAGGCACGTCGCGAAGGGAACAGCGTGGTCGTCCGCGTCGAGGACGATGGAGCCGGCATCGATCTGCCGCGCGTCAAAGAACGCGCGGTCGAGCTCGGGCTTCTCGGAGCACACGATCGTCCGGACGAGCACGGATTGCTCGAGATGCTGTTCGTTCCGGGATTTTCGACAGCGCGCACGATTACCGAAGTTTCGGGACGCGGTATTGGGATGGACGTCGTGCGCCGGTCGATTACGCGGCTATCGGGAACCCTCGAAGTCGAGACGAAAAGTGGCCAAGGAACGGCGTTTACAATTCGATTGCCCTTGACGCTTGCAATCTTGCGGGCGCTGCTCGTAAAAATCGGCGGCGAGCTCTATGCGCTTCCGGTCGATGGCGTGACGGAATCGCTGCGGCTCGATCCCGCGGATGTCGGCCGCAAGCCCGACGGAGAAGTCATCGAACACCGCGGCTCGCAGTTGCCGATATTGCGCGGCGCCGAATTCTTCGAGGTCGGCGCGCTGCGGTCGGCCACCGAAAAGGTCTTGATCGTGGTATTGAGCGCCGGAAATCGGCAGGTTGGACTCGTCGTCGACGAGTTTGTCGGTGAAGAAGAGATCGTCGTCAAACCACTTTCGGACCTGGTCGGTGCGATCCCGGGAATCTTCGGCGGCACGATCCTCGGCGATGGCGCAATTGCCCTCATCATCGATCCCGTCGCACTGGTGAGCCAAGTGCATCGTCGTGCAGGCCCGCTACTCGTTTCGCCGAGCATGGGATAATGCACGCAACCGACGAGACGTTGCAAGTCGTCATCTTTGCGTTAGGTGACATCGAGCTCGCAGTCAATATCACGCAGGTTCGCGAGATCGAGCGCCTATCGCCGGTCACCCGACTGCCGCACGTTCCGGACTATATCGAAGGCGTCATCAACTTACGCGGACAGCTCGTCCCGATTGTGGATCTTCGTACGCGATTGGGACTTCGCCAAAAGGCGGCGCCGAAGACCGCTCGCGTCATCGTCGTCGAAGTCGGCGATCGCTGCATGGGCATGGTCGTCGATCGCGTTCGCGAAGTCGCACGCATCCCCAGCGATCAAATCGACGATAGCGAAAACATTTTGGCTGGACTTGCGGCCGAGTACGTCGCCGGGCTTGCAAGAGTCGACGGCCGCGTGATCATCCTGCTCGCCGTGCAAAATATCTTAGGTACCGGATCCGCCGTCGCGGAGGCTCCGGCGGTAAGCGCGGATAAAGAGCCGCCGTGATGCAAGCGCCACCGGAACGCTCCGAGACGCATGACATGCCGAAGGACGGGAAGCCGTCGCACGACGTTCCCATGCGCCGTGCCTTGTTTTGGATCGGGGTCGCGGGCGTTTCGGCCGCGATATCCTACTTGGTCATTCGTTCGGCAATGCGTCGCCCGCCGGCCGACCCGACAACGCAGCGTATCGAAGCGCTCATCGACGAAGCCAATCGTCTCTTAAAGGCGCTCGAAGAACAGAAATAAGAGCATCGTGACTCTCGCGGCCGGAAGCGAGCACGAGCTGCGCTTTACCGATTTGCTGGCGAACGGACAGGGCGTCGGGCGTGCAGACGGTCTCGTCGTGTTCGTCTGGGGACCGCTTCCTGAAGAACGAGCGCGCGTAAGAATCGTCGAGGTCAAGAAAGCGTACGCGGTCGGGGAGCTTCTCGAGATCCTCGAAGCGTCGCCCGAACGCACGACGCCGTTCTGTCCCGTCTTCGGGACGTGCGGCGGCTGCCAAGTGCAACATCTTTCCTACGAAGCACAACTTCGTTGGAAATCGCGCGTCGTGCAGGACGCGTTGAAGCGCATCGGCGGCTTCGAAGGAGCTCGAGTCGAACCGACCGTCGGGATGCCGTCGCCGCGCGCGTATCGGAACAAGATGGCGCTGGTCGTGCGGCGGCAAGACTCAGAAACGCAATTCGGTTTCTATCAAATGCGCAGTCACGATTTTGTTCCGATCGCGGGCTGCCCTGTGGTTCTCCCGCAGTTGGATGAAGAGATTGCCGCCTTGCGGCATGCAGCCAATGACGGAGAGCTTACCGAAGCATTCGAAGGTGCCTTGCACGCAATTGCACGTGCGGGAAGCGCGACGGGACAGAGCGTCCTCACGCTGACGACGGCCGAGCCGTCCTCATCGCTGCGTCGAGGTGCGGCAGCGCTTGCGCGGCGCCTACCTGGACTCGTCGGCATCTCAAACTCGTTTGCAGTTCGGAGCGCAAACGCGATCATGGGAAGCCGCCATCGCGACGTGTGGGGCGGTAGCACAATCGAGGAGCGAATCGGAAACCTTCGCTATCGCGTTTCGGCTGCATCGTTCTTTCAAATCAATACGGAGATGGTCGCGCGCATCTTTGACGAGCTCGAGACACTCAGCCATCCGAAGCGGGTCGTCGATCTCTACTGTGGTGCGGGGACGTTTTCGATCTGGTTTGCCGCGCACGGCGCTCAGGTCACGGGCATTGAAGACAACCCTTCGGCTATTCGAGAAGCGAATGCCAACGCGGCCCTCAACGGCGTCGCGACGCAAACAAAATTCGTCCTCGGGCGTGTCGAAGGGGCGCTCGCGCGAGGGCCGCTGCGTGACGCGCTCGAGAACGTGGACGTCGTATTCCTGGACCCGCCGCGTAAGGGGTGCGAGCCGCAAACGCTCGATGTGCTCGTCGCGGCGAACGTGCCCGCGATCTGGTATCTGTCGTGCAATCCGGCAACGCTCGCACGCGACTTGGCGCGTTTGCACGGTGCCGGTTACCGTTTAGAGAGCGTAAAGCCTTACGACATGTTCCCGCAAACCGGGCATGTGGAGACGCTCGCGACGATGCGAAGGCGCACCCAGCCCGAAGGCGGAAGCGCAATGGACGATGCCCGGCCCGGATCTTGACGTCAGGTACGTCGCAAAGCTCGCTCGCCTCGCCCTCACCGAAGATGAAGCTCGCACCTACGGCGCGCAGCTAGCGAATATTTTGGAGCACGTTAGTGCGCTGGGCGAGCTCGATACCTCGGACGTCGCCGCAACGGCACAAGTGGTGGAATCGCGCAACGCCTGGCGGGAGGACGAGCTGTCCGCGTGCCTGCCGCGCGAAGAAGTGTTGGCAGAAGCCCCGCGTTCTCAGGGCGCATATATCCGCGTGCCGCGGATCATCGGAGAAGGCGCGTGACCGCGGCAGAAACGGCGCGTGCCGTCAACGCGCGCGAGCGCTCCGCGCGTGAAATCACGTCCGAGACGTTCGCACGCGTCAAGCGGGTCGACGGCGAAGTTGGAGCGTTCCTATCTTTGACCGAAGACCTTGCACTCCAATGTGCCGATCGCGTCGATGCACGTGTGAAGGCTGGAGAGAACTTGCCGCTTGCCGGCGTCCCGCTCGCCGTCAAGGATAACATGTGTGTGCGCGGCACGCGTACCACGGCCGGTTCGAAGATACTCGGCGACTGGACGGCGCCGTACACCGCAACCGCCGTCTCGCGCATTCTCGAAGCGGGCGCGATACCGATCGGCAAGACGAACCTCGACGAGTTCGCAATGGGGAGCTCCTGCGAAAATTCGGCGCTCGGCGTAACGCGCAACCCGTACGATCTTGATCGCGTTCCCGGCGGCAGCTCCGGCGGCAGCGCGGCCGCGGTCGCAGCGCTCGAGACTGCGGTCGGACTCGGTAGCGATACCGGCGGCTCGATTCGCGAGCCGGCAGCTTTCTGCAATATCGTCGGCTTCAAGCCGACGTACGGGCGCGTTTCGCGGTACGGCCTCATCGCGTTTGCCTCGAGTCTCGATCAGATCGGACCGCTCACGCGAACGGTTGAGGATACGGCTCTCGCGTACGACGCTATCGCCGGTCACGACGCGATGGATGCGACGAGCGTCGATCGTCCAGTCGAGAAAACGCACGGCGCGCTGCGCGAAGATTTGCGCGGTCTCCGCGTCGGTATCGTTCGAGAGTATGCGGGAAAGTCGCTGGGCTCCGCGATCGACGACATTTACAAGCGCGCGTACGCCGACCTCGAACGTTTGGGCGCAAAGATCGTGGAGGTCGGTCTACCGGCTGCCGAGTTTGGACTTGCAACCTACTATCTGATCGCGCCGGCGGAGTGCTCGTCGAACCTCGCGCGCTTTGACGGCGTTCGTTATGGCTTGCGCGTCGAAGGCGCGGATATGGCCGATACGTACGACAAGACGCGCGCCGCCGGATTCGGGCCGGAGGTCAAGAGACGCATCCTGATCGGAACGCACGCGCTTTCAAGCGGCTATTACGACGCCTATTATCTCAAAGCGCAAAAGGCGCGTACCAAGATCGCCGACGACTTCAAGAAGGCGTTCGGGCAGTGCGACCTCATCGCGTCGCCGGCCGCCGCTTCGCCCGCGTTCAAGCTGGGCGCGAAGAGCGACCCGTATAGCATGTACCTCATGGACTACTACACGATTCCGGTGTCGCTTGCCGGATTGCCGTCGCTTTCGATCCCTTGCGGCTGGATTCGGCCGGACGACGGCGACGTCGAGCTGCCCCTCGGCCTGCAGATCACCGCGCCCTATTTTGCGGAACGCGAACTGCTTGCCGCCTCGCATGCGTACGAGCGCGCAACAGAACACGCCAAGAAGTACGCGCCGCGCGTCGCGGCAAAGGCGCCGGCATGACCGCCGTCTCGGAGAGCGTTCGCACGAAATACGAAACCGTCATTGGGCTCGAATGTCACGTCGAGCTGAAGACGGCGAGCAAGATGTTTTGCGGCTGCAAGAACGAGTTCGGTGGCGAGCCAAACACGAAAGTGTGTCCGGTTTGCTTGGGCTTACCCGGCGCTTTGCCGGTTCCGAACCGGCGGGCGATCGAGCTCACGCTGCTGGCGGGCCTTGCGTTCGGTTGCGAGATTCCGCATTTTTCGAAATTCGACCGGAAGAACTACTTCTATCCGGACATGCCGAAGGACTATCAGATTTCGCAGTACGACATGCCCTTCTGCAAAGGCGGCGTCGTGCGGTTTTGGCTGGACGGCGGCGATCGCGGCGAATGTCGCTTGACGCGCATTCATCTGGAAGAAGATACCGGCAAGTCCGTTCATGCCGGCTCGGGCGATGGGCGTCTTGCCGGGAGCGAATATTCGCTCGTCGATTTCAATCGCGCCGGCGTTCCGCTGGTCGAGTGCGTCTCGGAGCCGGACTTGCGCAATGCCGAAGAAGCGGTGGCGTATCTCGAGGCATTGCGGCGAACGCTCGTGCAGCTTGGCGTTTCCGACGTGAAGATGGAAGAAGGCTCGTTGCGCTGCGACGCAAACGTGTCGATCCGCCCGCGCGGCAGCAACGAGCTCGGCACGAAAGCCGAGATCAAGAACATGAACTCGTTCCGCTCCGTTCGTCTCGCGATCGAGTCTGAGATCGAGCGGCAAATCGACCTTCTCGAATCCGGCGGCCGCGTCGTGCAGGAGACGCGCGGTTGGGATGAAGCCGCAGGCACGACGCATTCGCAGCGCTCGAAAGAAGAAGCGCACGACTATCGCTATTTCCCAGATCCGGACCTCGTCCCGCTCGAGATGGACGCAGCGTGGATCGAGCGGCTGCGTCTCAGTTTGCCGGAAGATCCTTTTGCGCGCTACCTTCGCTACGTCGACACATTCGGCTTTGACAAGAAAGAAGCGACGCAAATAATCGATACTTCCGGCTTCGCGCAGCGCCTGGATGAAGTGGTGGAGAACGGCGTCGACCCGAAAGTGGCATGCAACATGTTGCTTGGCGAAACAAAACGGCTGATGAACGAGAAAGGCATCAGCGACCTCGAAGCCGTTAGCACTTTTACTACAGCTGCCTCGGCCGCATATGCAAAAGAGGTCCTCGCCTCAGATAGGCTGACCTCGAAAACAAAGAAAGATCTCTTTCCGCGTGCCTGGGAGGGCGAAATCTTCACGCAAGACGTTTTGGAACGTGAGGGGTTGCTTCAGGTATCGGATACGGCGGCAGTGAGGGTTTTTGTCGATCAAGTGATCTCCGATAACGCAAAGACCGTCGATGAAATCCGCAATGGAAAAGAGAACGCACTCCAGTTTCTCAAGGGCCAAGTTATGAAGGCGAGCCGTGGCAAAGCGAATCCCACACTCGTGGAGGAGCTCTTGCGGGAGGCGATCCACCGCGGCTGAGGCCCTCTGCGATGCGCGGACCTGTGAAATTCTCGACTGGGCTGCGATCTGCGAACGTTTAGCGGCGCAAACACATAGCGACCGCGCGACGGTATGGGCGCGCGAGCTCGTGCCGCTGGGAGATTTTGCCGCCGCCGGCGCCGCGGTACAGGAAACCGCGCAAATGCGCGTGCTACTTTCCGAGCGCTTCGCCATGCAGCGCGTGCTCGAGATTCGAGATGCTGTGGAAACGGCGCGTCGCAACGCAGCCGTCGCGCCGCTCGATTTGCGCGCGATCGCGAATGCAGTTGCGGCGAGTGCAGCCGCAGTACGTCGCGTTCGGGACAGCGAGGCGGAGCGGCTGCGCGCGCGTTGCGACGGTTTCGTTCCGCTCCCGCACGTTTCGACACGCATCGGCGATGCGATCGGCGAACGCGGCGAAGTTTTGGATCGTGCGTCGCCTGCGCTCTCGCGTCTTCGTCGCGGGATCGTGCAGGCCGGCGCCGAGGCGCGGGATCGCACTGCCGCGATTGCCCGTTCGCAACGCTATCGGTCGATGCTGCAAGATGACGTCGTTACCGTTCGCGAGGGACGCTACGTCGTGCCGGTCAAAGCCGAATTCGCCGGCGAGTTCAAAGGTATCGTGCACGACTCCAGCGCGAGCGGGCAAACGTATTTCGTCGAACCGCTGGAAGCGCTCGAAGCCAACAACCGGCTGCGCAGTTTGCGCGTTCAGGAAGAACACGAGGTCGCCCGCATCTTGGCGGAGCTTTCAGGGCTCGTCGGTGCGCACGCCGACGAGCTGGAACGCGATATGGAGATTTACGCGCAGCTCGATTTGATTTATGCGAGAGCCCGTCTCGCGGAAGACATGAAGTGCGTTCCCCCCGAGCTTATCGATGCAGGCGTGCTGGACATCGAGCAGGGCCGGCATCCGCTGCTCGATGAGCGGGCCATACCGCAATCGTTGCGGCTCGACGACGAGACTCAGACGCTGCTCATCAGCGGCCCCAATATGGGCGGCAAGACGGTGACGCTGAAGATGGTCGGCCTTTTCGTGCTCATGACCTACGCCGGAATGCATCTGCCGGCGCAGCCCGGCACCGCAGTCGGACGGTTCGAGCGTCTTTTCGCCGATATCGGCGACGAGCAATCGATCGCGCAAAATGCGTCGACGTTCTCCCAGCATCTCCGGCGTTATGCGGAAATCCTGGCCGGCGCGGGGC
>JBOHTT010000263.1:0-17042 GCA_050733775.1 Vulcanimicrobiaceae bacterium | reverse complement strand
ATGTAAGTATCCGCCACGTTTCACCACACTTGATCGTCGTGGAGATGGAAGGAGTATGCAATCTTGAAGGACGTCGGGCTCATCCTCTACCACGTCGCGGACATGACCCAAGCCAAGCGGTTCTTTTCCGAGCTTACGGGAGCGGAGCCGTATGTCGATTCACCGCAGTACGTCGGTTATAAGAACGGCGCCGTCGAAATCGGGCTCACCCCGAACACGGGGCAACTGGAATCGATCGCTGTCCCATACTGGGAAGTAGCCGACATCGCCGCGAGCGTGCAAGCGCTCGAAGCGCACGGCGGGACGGTAGTCCAGAAGATCCGGGATGTCGGCTACGGCATGCTCGTCGCCAGCGTCAAAGAACCGGGCGGCTCCGTCGTAGGATTGCGGCAACCACCCAAAGCCTAACTACGAGAAAAACGGATTGTGATGTTTTTCTTCCGCGATGGTCGTCGGCGGTCCGTGACCGGGCATGACGACGGTGTGTTCGTCGAGCTTGAAGAGCTTCGTCGAAACGCTGTTCAAGATATCGAAATATCCCGTCGTGTCGCCGAACGCGCCGCCGACGCTGCCCGCGAAGAGCGTATCGCCGGTAAAGATCGTCGATTTGAAGAGATAACATGAAGAACCGTCGGTGTGGCCTGGCGTGTGCAGCATGCGTATCGCGGCGGCGTCCCCGAACGGCAGCTCTTCGCCGTCTTTGACGGGCAGCGCTTTGCTCGCAAGCGCGCCGATTGCGTGCACGTCGCTTTTATGCATGACGATGTGCGCGTCCGGGAATTGGGACGCGACGTCGGCGGTCGCATCGCAGTGATCCAGATGCTTGTGCGTGATCAAGATATAGCGCAGATGGTACGGCCCGGCGCCGATCGCGCGCCGTAGATTTTGCGGGTTCCCGGCCGGATCGACGAGCGCCGCGGTCTTACCGTCCTCCAAGAAAAAAATGTAGCCGTTGGACGGATGCGGATTCTGCGGATGATGGCGCACGTCGGCTGGAACAGGCACATGCGGCTCCCAGCGCTGCGCCGCGATGTCCGCGAGCTTCCCGGGATCCAGCTTGAGGACTTTCGCGATCTCGCGCGCCTCACCATCGGCCGGCGCGCCTTCCCCGCCGATCCAGTGCTGCAGTTGGTCCTTGGCAAGGCCGGTGCGCGAAGCCAGCGTCGCGACGTCGATGCCGTGACCGCGGCTTGCCTTTCGGACGATGTCGGAGAATTCGTCTTCGAGCATGAAAAATAGTCCCGCAACCACGAAGCCTTCCCTGCTCGTCTAAAGCGGCGGTACATGGAAAAAATTATCATCATCGGCTCGGGGCCGGCCGGCCTCACCGCGGCGGTCTATGCGGCGCGGGCCAATCTGCGTCCACTCGTTCTTGCGGGTGCGCTCTACGGCTGGCAGCTCATGCTGACGACCGAAGTCGAGAACTATCCGGGCTTTCCCGCGGGCATCATGGGTCCCGAGCTGATGGAAGCGTTTCGCGCGCAAGCCGAGCGTTTCGGCGCGCGCATCGAATTCGTCGACGCAATCTCGGTCGATTTCGGGCGACGTCCGTTCCGCGTCGCGACGGCAGAAGAACAATACGAGGGCGAGTCCGTGATCGTCGCCACCGGGGCGAGCGCACGCTGGCTCAACATCCCCGGAGAAGAGCGCTTGCGTGGCCGCGGCGTCTCAACGTGCGCCACCTGCGACGGTGCTTTCTTCAAAGAAAAGAAGATCGTTGTCGCCGGCGGCGGCGACTCGGCGATGGAGGAAGCGTTGTTTCTCACGCGCTTCGGCTCGCAAGTCACCGTCATCCATCGGCGCGACGCGTTGCGCGCCAGCAAGATCATGGCCGATCGCGCGCGCAATCACGCGAAGATCGATTTCATCTGGAATACGGTCATCGAAGAAGTCTACGGCAATCCCGTCATGACCGGCCTCAAGCTGCGCAACCTCGTGACGGAGAAAACCCACGACTTTGAGGCAGACGCGCTCTTTATCGCAATCGGCCACGACCCGAACACCGCGATTTTCCGCGGACAGCTCGAGCTCGATAAAGCCGGTTACATCGTTTCGCACGACGGCGTTCGCACCAATATCGAAGGCGTCTTCGTCGCCGGCGACGTCTACGATATCCGCTACAAGCAGGCGATTACCGCTGCCGGCATGGGTTGCAAAGCCTCGATGGAGGCAGAGCGGTACCTTGAGGCCTTTGAGATGTCCGAGGCGGCCCAATAGGGCCGAGTAACCGTCCGTCCGACCGGCGTTGCGCCACTTACCAATGGGTACGTCGCTGGAGGATGAGAAAACGGCGGGACATTACGTGGGAAATCGAAGCGATCTGCGCGATCGACGCGATCACGCATGTCGCGCATCTTTGTAGCGCACCGCCGGCTTCGCCGCGTTGCTGGATCGTGGACCCAAGCGAAATGAAAACCTCGCGCAAGGCGCCTTTGGCGCTACCGCCGCCACACGACTAGCGCGCGAGCGCTTTTGCGTCCGCGCCGACGACCGATTCGATCTCGTCGATCTCTTTGGGAATACCCGGCGTAAGATTTTCGGGATCGCCACTCGTGCAGAGGATGTCGTCTTCGATCCGCACACCGATGCCCTTCCAGCGCGCGTCGACATTGAGATCCTGCTGGACGTACAGGCCCGGCTCGACCGTCATCACCATTCCAGGCTCGAGTTTGCGCCAGCTATCGCCTGAATCGCGATAGCGTCCGACGTCGTGTACGTCGAGGCCCAGCCAATGGCCCGTATTGTGCGGATAGAAGTCGCGGTAGCTTTCGTTCGCGATGACGTCGTCGAGGTCGCCTTTGAGCAGGCCGATGTCGATGAGGCCTTCGCACAGCACGCGCAGCGCCGCTTCGTGATACGCCCTGAAGGCTTTTCCGGGGCGAACCTCTTCGATGCCGGCTTTCTGCGCGGCGAGCACGATCTCGTAAATTGCGCGTTGCTCTGCCGAGAAGCGGCCATTGACGGGCCACGTTCGCGTAACGTCGGATGCATACAGCTCGAACTCGGCGGCCGAATCAACCAGCACCAGCGCGCCGTCTTCGAGGGCTTCCCGATTCGTGTTGTAGTGCAGAATCGTCGCATTGGTACCGCCCGCAACGATCGACGTATATGCGTTCGCCGGCGAGCCGCCCATCCGGTACGCGTACTCGATCACGGCCTCGAGCTCGTACTCCCACATTCCCGGATGCGTCGCGCGCATGCCGGCAATATGTCCTTTGCGCGTGATCGCACCCGCGCGGCGCATGAGCTCGATCTCCTGTTCGCTCTTGCGCAGACGCATCTCGTGCACGATCGTGCCGGGCTCGATGAATTCCAAGGGTGCTTTTCCGCCGCGGCGCACGGCGTGGCGCGCCGTTGCAAGCGCCGCGTGCACGCGCCGGTCGAAGGCTTCATCGCGGCCGAACGCATACGCGAGCCGCTCGAAGCCGACCAGCATCGTTCCGAGCGTTTCGTCAAACTCGTCGATTGCAAATGCGGCGTCCATTTCGAGCGTCGAGGGCGCCGCTTCCACGCCAAGACGTTTGCCCGTCCAGATCTCTTGTTCGCGATCGCGCCGGCGCAAGAACAACGTGTCGCGCCGGTCTTTTTCAGGCGCGATGACCAGCACGGCTTCGGGCTCGGTGAAGCCCGTCAAATAATAGAAGTCGGAGTGCTGGCGATATTCGTACTCCGCGTCGTTGTTGCGCAGATGATGGATGGCTGCCGGTATAATCGCAATCGCGCCGCCAAGCTTCTCAGCAAGCGCGTCCCGGCGTCGACGGAACATGCCCATGGGGGAAAGAGGTTCTCCTTTGGGCAAAAGCTGCCTACGTGGCCCTAATGGATAGGCGCGGACTCTTCGTAATCGCTGCGAGCCACGGCGCGAGCGATCTGTACGCCGGATTTGTCCCGCTGATCGTCTTCTACGTCGCAAGCCACCAAGGTCTTTCGCCGGTCTTTCAGGGCATCGCGGGCTTCGTCTGGTACGTCACGAGCTCGATCGTACAGCCCATGTTTGGTGCGTGGTCGGATCGCTATGGGCGTTGGTGGTTCTTGCCGCTCGCCGTCGGGGTCACGGCGACCGGTGTGTCGCTTGCGAGCCTCGCGACTGCGCCGCTGATTCTCCTCGCGCTGCTCGTACTCGGCGGATGCGGCTCGGCGATGCTCCATCCCGAAGCCGGACGCTACTCTGCGATGCTCAGCGGCAATCGCAAAGCGACGGGAATGTCGATCTTCGTCGTCGGCGGGCAAATCGGTTTTTCGGTCGGACCGGCCATCGCCGCGCTCGCGCTGTCACATCTGCACGGCGGCACAGCAGTGCTCGCAATTCCGGGCCTCATCATGAGCGGCGTCTTGTTTTGGGCGATGAGCCGTGTCGGTCCGCGTGCGGAACGTCGCCATCAAAGTGAAAAGACCGAGGCCGGCAAAGCGCCGCCGGCAGACAAATTCGGCATCTCGTTGATCGTGATCAGCACCGCGCTTCGGCAGCTCGTCAGCTCGTCGTTCATGATTTTCTTGCCGAATCTGCTCGTCGCGCGCGGGCACACGCTGGTCGAAGCGGGACAGATCGTCACCCTGTTCTTAATCGTCGGAGTGCTCGGCACGTATGCCGGTGGAATGCTCGCCGACCGTTTCGGCGCACTGTTCATCTCGATTGCGACGCTCGTCGCGGCGGTTCCGTTCCTGCTCGGCTTTTTCGCACTCGGTACCGTCGGCGGTTTACTGTCGCTCGTCGTGGGCAGCGTGTTGCTCTCGGCGAACAACGGCCCAGGCGTTGCACTCGTACAAGCAATGCTTCCGCGAAATCTCGGTATGGCGCTCGGCCTCATCAACGGGGTTGCCTTCGGACTTGGTTCGGCGATGGTGACCGGCGTCGGCGAGATCGTCGCGCGTTACGGGCCTGGCAGCGCGCTCACACTCGTGAGCATCGTGCCGTTAGTTTCGGCGCTATCGTTTGGAATCGTCAGATTGCGCCGACAAGACGTCCGGGCGCCAGCGTACCGCGTGGGTCGAAGCGTCTCTTAATTTCGCGCATCATTTCCAGCGACGGTGGCGGCACGCCCCACGCATCGATTTCGCCCTCCAGATTCAGCCCGCGCGCAAGAATCGTCGCCTCCGGTAAACGGGCCCGAAGCGCCGCGACGGCATCCGAGAGCGTACCACGCACCGCGAGCGGGTCGAGCTTGCCGTCGACGAACACGCGCAAGATCGCGTCACCGTTGCGCAAGTCGACGATCGCATCGAGCAGCGCTGCCGTCGGCTCGAGGGCTTCGCGCGCGGCGTTCTTGCGCGCGAGCGCGCCGTCGGGCGTGCCGAGTACGCGCAGCGTAAGCGAACGGCCGGCGACCGTCGCAATATAGGCATCGATGATGCGTGCGAACGTTTCGTGGGCGGCTGCATCGATGATGCGCGTCTCCGGAACGCCGGCCGCACCAAGCGCAGAGCGCGTGCTGCGCGTCGCACGCTCGATGACGGAAGGGGAGCCTTCGAAGGCGAGCACGATCGCGCCCTCGGCTCCGAGCTCGAACGGCAGCGCATCGCGAAACCCATCGAGTAGCAGTGCCGCGGTCGGCTCGACCTCGAGACGCTGTACGGTCGCCGCTGCGCGCTCGCGCGTACGCTCCGGAAGTGGGGCGACTGCAAGACGAAATTGCTGCGGCATCGGAAGGGTCTTGAAGTTTGCGCTCACGATCACGCCGAGCGTGCCAAGCGAACCGACGTAGAGCTTTGAGAGATCGTAGCCACTGACGTTCTTCACCACGCGCCCGCCGGCATGTGCGATCGTGCCGTTCGCAAGCACCGTCGTCGTACCGATCAAAAGGTCCCGAGCGCGGCCATATGTTGCGCGTCGGGGGCCAAGCCATCCGGCTGCAAGTGTGCCGCCGATTGTCGCCTTGGTTGCGTGCGGCACGTCGAGCGGAATGAATTGTTTATGCTGGGCCAGCGTCGCCGAGAGTTTAGCGACGGTCATGCCGGCACCGGCGCCGATCGTCAGATCGCGATAGTCGTACACGTGCAATGCAGAGAGACGCGTTGTCGCGAGCGCGATGTCGTAATGCCGCGGCGGGTTTCCGATGCCTAGCAATGTTCCGCCACCGACGGGCAGGATGCTCTCACCCGCGGCGTCGGCAGTTTTGAGTATCTCGGCGACCTGTTCTTCGCTCTTCGGTTCGATCGTGCGCGGCATTACGCCGGCACGCGCACTTCCGCACAACTCGCGCTGCTCGGGAAAATCTTATCGGGGTTGAAACGCCGCGCCGGATCGAGCACGTCCCTCACGCGGCTCATCGTCGCGAGATCGTCGGCGGAGAAGAGCCGTGTTAGCGATTCGCGCTTCTCGTAGCCGATGCCGTGCTCGCCTGAGATCGTTCCGCCGAAGGCGATACAGGTGTCCAGGATCTCGGTTCCGGCGTCGATCACCGCTTGAACGTCGCGCGGCCGGCTGCGATCGAAGAGGAGAAGCGGATGCAAGTTGCCGTCACCGGCGTGAAAGACGTTGCCAACCACCAGACGGTGATCCCGCGCGATGTCGTCGACGCGCTTCATCACTTCCGGAAGCTTCGTGCGCGGCACGGTGCAATCTTGAATGTAGTAGTTGGGTGCCAGACGTCCGATGGCTCCGGCGGCGCCTTTGCGCGCTGCCCACAAGCTGTCGCACTCGGTTTGCGTGCGCGCCGACCGCCAGGAGAGCGCCCCCGAGCCTTTCGCGATGCGCGCGAGGCTCATCTCGAGAGCATCCATGTCGTCGGCGAAGCCGGCCGTTTCGATCAGGAGCACCGCGCCCGCGTCCTCGGGGAACCCGGCATGGAAAGCGGCTTCTACCGCGCCTGTGATGACCTTGTCCATGATCTCGAGCGCCGTCGGCACGATCCCCGCGCCGATGATCTGCGAGACGGCTTCGCTCGCACTCTCGACGTCCGCGAAGGTCGCGAGATACACGCGTACCGCTTCGGGCAAGCGCAAGAGCCGAACGTCAACCGAGGTGACGACGCCAAGCGTGCCTTCGCTCCCGACCAACACGCCGGTGAGATCGTATCCGGCATCGTCCTGTGACACGCTGACGACTTCGCCGCGGTGATCGACGAACTCGAGGCCGATGACGTGGTTCGTCGTCGTGCCGTAGGATAGGCAGTGTGGGCCGCCCGCATTCGTGCCTACGTTGCCGCCCAGGGTCGAGGCTTTCTGGCTCGATGGATCCGGCGCGTAGAATAGACCGTCGCGCGCCGTTGCCTTTGAAAGATCGAGATTAATGAGTCCGGACTGCACGCGTGCGCGCCTGTTCGCCGCATCTATCCACAGAATGCGATTGAGTCGCGAGAAGGAGATGACGATACCGCCTTGCGTCGGCACCGCACCGCCGCACAATCCCGTTCCCGCGCCGCGCGCGACGATCGGTTCGTTGCAATCTGCCGCGATTCGTACGATCTGCGTGACTTCGCGCACATCCTTCGGCACGACTACGGCGGTCGGTAGTCGGTTCTCGCTATACGCATCGAACGCATACACGGCGAGATCTTCCGGTTCCGTATGCACCGCGTCCGGTCCCAAAGCCGCAACGAGGCGTTCGGCAACGACGCTCACCTCGGCCCCCTACGCAGGGCTACGGCGAGAGTCCTGGAAAGCGAGATGCAATGTTCCGTTTTGGTGGGGAGAAAAAGAAACCGGTCGCCCAGTCGGAGCCTGCTTCCCCGCTTGTCGCGCCGCCGAGTGCACAAAGCACCGGTCGTGCTGGTAATAAACGCGAAGCCTTTCGCGCGGAAGTCGAATTTCCGGTGTACTACGAGATTGTCGGACGGCCCGGCGAACGGCGCGGAATTGCGAACGATCTTTCGTCCGGCGGTTTGCGTCTCATCATGGACGAAGATCTCGTCCGCGACCAAGAGCTGCTGCTTCACTTCACGTTGCCGAGCGATTTTCTCGAGAACTTCAAAGAGTATAAGGAAGCCTCGGAAGACACGCCGTTTGGGCCGCGCAAAAAACGCGTGCCGAAGCCGCCGCGCAAATTCAGCGAGATGCACGTCCGCGCGAAGTCGAAGATCATGTTCTTCTCGCTGGGCGTCGCGAAGTTCATTCACGGCATGCAGTTCGTCGATATCAGCGAAGGCACGACCGACGAAATCCAGCGGTTCGCGAACTACTGGCAACGCAATCAGCTGCGTATCAAGAACCAAACCGACAAGCGAGTCATTTACTAGCGCGTCTCAGGGCTGCGCGCGCAAGAAGACGGGTCGAATCGAGGGTCGGGAGCGGCGAGTTGTCGTCGTTCATGATGAGCGGGATCTCGGTGCACCCAAGAATCACGGCTTCACAGCCGCGCTCTTTCATATGTATGATGACGTTGCGATGCGTTTGGATCTGCGCGGGCTTAAAAATCGCACAGACGAGCTCGTCCATGATGATGCGATGGATTTCTTCTCGCTCGTCAACGTCCGGATATTCGCACGCGATCTCGTGCGCGGCTAACTTTTCCGGATAAACGCCGCTGCCGACCAGCCACGACGTTCCGAGAAGGCCGACTTTTCGATAGCCGCGATTTCGCGCTTCGGCGGCGACGACTTCTGCAATGTGCAGCCACGGCAAGGGCGAGCGCGGCTCGACGAGCGGCAGCGCTTGGTGCAGCGTGTTATCCGGACAGATCAAAATGTCTGCGCCCGCCGAGGCCAGCCTCTGCGCAGACTGGAGCATGAGCTCGGCCACGCGTTGCCAATCGGCAGCATCCAGTGCTTCGACGTACTCCGAAAGTGGCGGCGTATGCATCGAAACTTCGGGATGACCGTGCGGACCGAAGAACTGTTCGCCTTCTGCGCAAATGGTCCGGTAGCACAGCGCCGCGCCTTCTGAAGAGCACGCTACGATACCGATATGCATCAGCTATACAGCAGATATTTTGCGCGTAGCGATTTGAAGTTCTTGATGCTCGGAACCCAGGCGGCCGTGATCTCGTCGCCAGTCTTGCCTTCGAGCACATCCCTGCGCAAGCTGTCGGTGCCCCAAACGATGTGAACTTCGCGCTCGTTGTTGAACGAGACGATGCTCGGCGCGACTTTGCGCGCGGCGACGATCAGCTCGACGGCCGTGCGAACAGAAAGGAACGTGCGAGGATCGTACATCACCAGCTCGACGCCGTTGACCGTTATCTCAGGGTGCGTGAACGACGACCACGAGGCGGGACGGAAATGCACGCCGGGTAGTTGGCTCGCGTTGAGGATCTGGGCATAACGGTAAGCGCTCATCTGCACTGCGCCGGCATAGGCAAACGGCTTTGCCGTGCCCGTGCCGTTGTTGATTCCGGCGGTGCTCGCCGGGCCTGTCGAAAGATAGAAGAAGGTGGTCGGCCAGATCGGGATGTTCGGCGACGTGATCACCCACGAGACGCCGGTGTCCGGCCACACCATCGAACGCCGCCAGCCGTGCATCGGGACCACGCGCAGCTTCGCTTTGATGCCGAAAGCATCGTTGAACATCCGTGCCAGCTCGCCGATTGTCATCCCATGCCGCAGCGCGATCGGATAGAGCCCGATGAACGATTTGTATTGCGGCTCGAGGACAGGCCCTTCGACGATGGTGCCGCCGATCGGATTCGGCCGGTCGAGCACCCAAAACTCCTTGCCGTATTGCGCGGCCGCTTCCATGACGTATGCCATGGTCGACGCAAAAGTGTAGTCGCGCGCGCCGATGTCTTGAATGTCGAAGACCAGTACGTCGATTCCCGAGAGCATGGCCTCCGAGGGCCGTCGCGTCGGCCCATAGAGGCTGTAGACCGGCAGATGCGTGACGTCGTCGACATACGCCGCAACGTACGAACCTGCAGGGCGGTCGCCGCGTAAGCCGTGCTCGGGCGCAAAGAGCGCCTTCAGTTGAATTTGCGGATTGCGGCGAACCGCGTCCACAATCGATTCGAGCTGCGATGTAGCCCCGGTTTGATTCGTGACGATACCGACGGTGCGGCCTTCCAACTCGCGCCACGTCTCGCGCAAAAACACTTCATCGCCGAGAACGATCTCGGGCTGCGGCAGCGCCGCTGTCGCGCTTTTTCCGGTGCCGAGCAGCGCGGCAGCAGCGGAAGAAGTTACAACGAAATCGCGACGCTTCATGGAACGAACTGAGGTTTCGTTTCGGCGGGAATCAATCCCGCAGTAGCCGCGCGCTCGAAGAGCGCGGTAATCGCGCTAAGACCCGCGTCGCCGACGTCGTCGCTATACTCGTTTACGTACAGCGCGATGTGCTTGCGCATCACGTCATCCGACATTTCCGCCGCATGCGCGCGTACGTACGGCATCACCGCATCATCACGTTTGCGCGCGAAGGCGAGACTGCGGCGAATCGCGCCGTCGACGCCTCGGGCGGCGGCGTCGTCGAGATCGCGGCGCGCGAGAATCGCGCCGAGCGGAATCGGCGTCCTACTCTCGCCTTCCCACCATTCGCCGAGGTCGACGATCGGCCGCAGCTCCTGTGACGGATAGGTAAAACGCGATTCGTGGATGATCAGGCCGGCATCGACTTCGCCGGTTGCAACGGCGCCGACGATTTTGTCGAAGCGCATCTCGGCATATTGCGGCGTGCGACGGAGCGCCAAGCGCAGCAGCAAGAACGCCGTCGTCATAACGCCGGGGATCGCGATCAACGCGTCGGATGGCATCGTCTCTAGCGACGGCACGTTGCCGTTTCGATCGGGACGCGCGATCAGCAGCGGGCCGCAACCGCGGCCGAGCGCACCGCCCGAGCGCAAAATACGGTACCGATCGAGCAAAAATGGGATCGCACCGTAGCTGACTTTGGTTAGCTCGTAGCGGCCGCGACGCGCCGCGCTGTTAAGCGTTTCGACGTCGTCCAGCACCGCTTCAACGCGGGGCGCATCCTTGATGAGACCGTTGGTCAGGGCGGCGAAGATGTACGTGTCGTTGGGACAAGGCGAGTATGCAAGTTTCATTTAGGCACGGCGCTCGCATCCAAGAAACGATCGAGGAGAGTGGAAACGGCGCGCGCTCCGGCATCGAAATCCCAGCCGCCGCTCTCGCGCGGTCCGACGACGTTCGAGATGCCGCGCAGCTCGATCGCCGGGACGCCGGCGATGGCCGCGCAGCGCAACACGGCAAAGCCTTCCATCGCTTCGACTTCGGCTTCGAAGCGTTCGGCCAGATCTTCGGCGCGCAGCTGCGTCGCGGTGATCGTCGCGACGGTTATTGCATTACCGATGCGTGCGCCGATCGTACGCGCGGTTTGCAGCAGCGACGGAGCGCTTTCTGCCTGCGTAATGAGTCGCGTGCCGCCGGCGAGCGCCGGGACCGGTGCGCCGCCTTCGAGGCCGAGCTCCGCCAAATGGTCGGTCTCGATTGCGAATGCGTCGCCCACTTTGGCGCGTCCCGCAAATCCGCCGGCAATTCCGGCATTGATGATGCAGTCGGGCTTCGACGTTGCGAGCATGCGAGCAGTCGCCGCCGCCGCCTCAACCGGACCGACGCCCGTTGCGAGCATCTCGATGTGGGCTCGCGGCTTCCAGTGACGAAGTTCTTGCGGCACGGCGCAAATCACGAGGATCAAGGAATGCCGATGAATTTGTGGGTTTGCAGCGAGAGCCGGAAACGTTGCGGCTCAGCTTTGGCCGCTTCCAGCGCGAGCGCGACGTTCTCGGCTTTGTTGCCTTCCGGTTGAAGAAAAATTGCCGTTGCCCCCTCGAAACGCGGCAACCATTCGCGTGGGACGCGACGATCGACGATCAACTTCGCTTCGTTCGCGCGTTTCGCCATGCCGTCATCCAGGCGTTCTTTCGGTGATACGGTTAGCCATACGTCCTCCGGAAGGTCGGCGCTGACTGGTATCGTGCCGTTCGATTCTACGTGCACGCGACGGCCGTCGGCGCGCAGTGCCCCAATGAGCGCGAGCGTCTCGCGCTGCGCGAAAGGCTCGCCGCCGGTGATGACGACCATCGGGCAATCGCCGCCGAGCTCGCGAACACGTCGCACGACCTCATCGACGGGTGCGACGAACTTCAGCGAATAGTCGGTATCGCAGAAATCGCAAGCGAGATTGCAGCCTGCCAGCCGCACGAAAACGGCAGGCGTTCCCGTGAACGCACCCTCGCCTTGCAGCGTATAGAAAATCTCGGCCAACTGCAGCATTAGCGGTCCGTTTTACGCAACACCGCGCAGGCCGTAGCGGTTTCCCACAGCACGAGCTCCGAGAGCCCGTCGAACGACGAGGCGAGCTGAGCCCAAATCCATACGAGGATGTTCTCGCTCGTCGGATTTTCGATGACGTCGTTGAGCGAGGTATGGTCGAGCCGCTGAATTACCGCGGCGCTGACGATCTCGTCGATCTCATCGAAATCGACGACCATGCCTTCGGCCGGGCCTTCGTCTTGCAGCGGGCCGTCGATCGCGACCTCGAGACGATACGAATGCCCATGCAAGCGAGAGCACTTTCCGGGATGATGCGGGAGAACGTGCGCCGCTTCGAACCTGAAGGTCTTACGAACTTGCACCTAGTGGCCTATAACGCCGGGGCGTGTAGCGCTGTTGCGAGCGCCACGGGTGCGGCGGCTAGGCGCGAGGAGGGAGCATAGTAGAGCGTCTCTGTGACCGACGAGCAACAACGCCGCCGCGTCCGTGCCGCCGCAACCCGAAGGGCTGCCCATTTCCGGGCGATCTGCGGCGTCGCTCTTCGCTCGCAAAGTCTCGCTTTTGTCGCTCATCGCTCCTTGCATCTCATCCCGGAGATGGACAGCGACACGGAACATCCTCGCGCGGGGAGCCACCTAAGCCACCGCATAGAGGCCGCGCAGGGCCTCTTCATAAGTGGACGAGTCGCGAACCCCTTGGCGCAAATAATGCCGAATCGACTCGATCTTGTTGATAGCCAAATCGATTCGCGGATTCGAGCCCGCAACGTATGCGCCGATATTGATGAGATCTTCGGCGTCTTTATACGTAGCAAGTATTTCGCGAACCGCGGAGACTGCCGATTGGTGCGCGGCATCCGTGACGTCCGGCATGACGCGCGAGATACTTTGCAGGATGTCGATTGCCGGATAGTGGTTGGCCGCAGCCAGCGCTCGTGAAAGGACGATGTGGCCGTCGAGAATGGCGCGGCAAGCATCTGCAATCGGCTCGAGCATGTCGTCGCCGTCGACCAGAACTGCGTAAAGACCCGTGATCGATCCGCTGGTCGACGTTCCCGCGCGTTCCAGCAGTTTGGGCAGCTGCGCAAACACCGACGGCGTGTATCCGCGCGTCGTCGTCGGCTCGCCGATTGCGAGCCCGACCTCGCGCTGCGCCATCGCAAATCGCGTCACCGAGTCCATCATGAACATCACGTCGAGACCTTGATCGCGGAAGTATTCGGCGATCGTGGTTGCGACGAGCGCGGCTTTGATACGAATGAGCGCGGGCTGGTCGCTGGTGGCGACGACCACGACGCTCCTGCGCAGACCTTCCGGGCCGAGATCGCGCTCGATGAAATCGCGAACCTCTTTACCGCGCTCGCCGACGAGTGCGATCACGTTGACGTCGGCCGCGGTGTTGCGGGCAATCATGCCCAGCACCGTCGATTTTCCGACGCCGCTTCCGGAAAAGATTCCAACGCGCTGGCCCTTGCCGCACGTCAGCAGTCCGTCGACTGCGCGAATGCCGAGGGCGAGCGCTTCCGTGACGCGCGGGCGGGTGAGCGGATCGGGCGGTATAGCCATGGTCGGCGCCTTGCGCTCGGCGATGATCTCGCCGCCATCGTCGATCGGCCTTCCGAGACCGTCCAGCACGCGACCCAATAACTGCGGTGAAAGCGAAACCATGAGTGGACGGCCGAACGCTTTGACTTCGGCACCGGCGCCGATTCCGCCGAGCTCGCCGAGCGGCATCAACAGCACCTTGTTGTCACGAAAGCCCACGACTTCGGCAACGATCGAGCCGTCGTTACGCTTGTAACGGATCTCGCACGTCTCGCCGACCGACATCGCGGGGCCATGGCTCTCGATGACGACCCCGATGACCTGATTCACCTTTCCGTTGTGGCGAATCAGATCCGTTGACTCCAATTCGCGCAGATAGCGTTCTGCCGAAAAGGGCTCGACGCGCGGCGACTCGACGATCATTTAAGGCGTCGTGCTGGTTGTCGCGGCGAACGCGCTCGAGCCGTTCGGCGTACGCAGCGGCGACTCGGGCGCGGGGTCGACGACGAACTCTCCGGTGTCCAGACGCAGCACCCGCTTTGCCTCCTCAACCTGCGTAGAAATCTTCGCATCCAGGCTGCCGGCTTCGGTCTCAACGACGACGCCGCCGGGGCCGACGCGCTGATCTTCGATGACGCGCATGTGTTTCGTCTCGCCGAGCGCGAGCATGCTGTCGCGGTGCTGTTTCATCCGTTCGAGATCGATGGGGTTCACGCGGACGGTGATCGACTCGCGATCGACCAGCTCAGCAATCGCAGCTTTGGAGATCGAGATAACGACTTCACGATCGACCTCGACCGCTTTGTGCAAGATGCGCTCGGCGATCCCCATCGAGAGCTTGACGATCTCGGCCTCCGCACCTTCGATGATCTTATGCCGCTCGACGCGAGCCATGTCGATCAGCGATCGCATCGTCGCGAGCATTTCTTCCATCTCGCTCTCGGCAGAGGCAAGACCCTCGCTATGACCGACGTCTTTGCCCTCTGAGCGCGCGCGCTCGGTTACCTCGACCGCATTCGCGTTTGCTTCTTCGACAATCGTCTTGACGCGTTGGTGCGCATCGTTCAGCAGCGATTCCGCGTCCGCAGTCGTAACGTCGAGAAGTTCCGCCGCCTGCTGGTGCAGTGCGGGCCAGTCGATCGGTTGCGCTTCAGGCGCAGTTGGGAATACCGGCTCCGTTTCGAGCTGCACCTCCGCCGAGTTGGCGAAGAGTACGTCCTCGCCGGCCTTGCCGTTGAGTCCGGAATGAGGTGGCGCAACGACGTACCGTTCGTTGCTGGCAGGTGCATTTTTGACGACGCGTCCCATGAAGCTCTACTAAACCAGCTGGTCTTCCTTGCCACCGCGCGCGATAACGATCGTACCTTGTTCTTCCAAGGTCCGAATGACGTCGACGACGGTCTGCTGAGCCTTGCCGACATCGCGCATGCGCGTCGGACCGAGTAGCTCGATTTCTTCCCGTAACGTCTGCGCCGAGCGCGATGACATGTTCTTGAAAATGAGTGCTCTGAGGTCGTCGTTCGCAGTCTTGAGCGCCAGGGCCAGATCCTTGCCGTCGACTTCTTTGAGGACACGCTGGATCGAACGATCGTCCAGATTGATGATGTCTTCGAAGACGAACAGCAGGTTCTTGACTTCGGTCGCGATTTCCGGATCGCGTTTCGAGAGACCGTCTAAGATGTTGCGTTCGGTCTCGCGATCGACGTACTGCATCACTTGTGCGAGCGATTGCACGCCGCCGGCCTTCGTGAAGTCGCTTCCCGTCAGCGTCAAGCGCCGGCCCAAGAGCTCGTCGAGCTGCTCGAGAACTTCAGGTGCCGTCTTCTGCAAGATCGCGATTCGCATCGCAACTTCGGACTGAAGCTCGGGCGGAAGCTGTGAGAGCACGGCACCGGCTTGCTCCGGCGACATATAGACGAGAATGAGCGCGATCGTCTGAGGATGCTCGTCTTGAATGAATTCGAGCAATTGCCCCGGTTCCGCGTTCTTGATCAGCTCGAGCGGATTGCCGTGCTTCAGCGCCGCGAAGAGCTTGTTGGTCATGTCGTCGGCTTGACCG
The DNA here is from genome assembly GCA_050733775.1 of Vulcanimicrobiaceae bacterium. GTDB lineage: Bacteria > Vulcanimicrobiota > Vulcanimicrobiia > Vulcanimicrobiales > Vulcanimicrobiaceae > JAFAMS01. The sequence continues at coordinate 1,341 of JBOHTT010000263.1, read as the reverse complement.
GTGCCGAACGACCGCTCCAAGATCTCCTTGGCGTACTCGATGCCGCCTTCGTTGATGTACTTCAGCGCGATAGCGCGCTGGTACGCCTCTTGAATGACGGCGTCGCGTTTTTCGATTGGAACCGTCGAGATCTTCGCGATTTCGAGCACGACGCGTTCGACTTCGTCTTGCCGCAAGAACTTGAAGATCGCGGACGAGAGCTCGAGACCGAGCGTGATCATCAAGATCGCCGCTTTTTCGGGCCCTGGAATTTCGAGCGCGAGCGAGGTTAGCCCATGATCGAGCTCGAGCCCGCCGGCGGACGTCGGCACGGGTGCGGCCGCGCCGACCTTGATGATGGGACCTTCCGTTGCTTCCATCTATTCGGCCATCCAGAGTTTGAGGAGTTTGGCGATACTTTCCGGGTTCTCTTGTGCGACCGTCGTCACGTATTCGATCATCTGCTAGCGCGTCAGATCGGCTGCGGAACGAATTGGTGCTGCCAGCCCCGGCGGCTGATCGAGCATCGGATGCTCTTGGAACGGCGGGAGCTCTTCCGCGAGAGTCGAGTCGAAGGTCGGTAGCTCCTCCGGCGGATGGAAGGCCGGACGACGGCGTCGCATGGCCATCGCGCCGGCGCCAACCGCGATCAGGAGCGCCACGATGCCAAGTGCGATCAGGACGCTGACCGGCACGCCGAAGACTTGCGGTGTGATACCGATCAAGCTCGGAGCCGGAGTTGCCGTGACTGCCGGATTGAACGGTACGGCCTCGACGGAAATGACGTCGCCGCGAGCGAGATCGATCCCCGCAGCGGCGCTGACAACATTGCGGATCTTCGTGACGTCGGCGGCTGCGACGGTAAACGGCGCGTTCGCCGTCGCCGGTGCGGCAGCAGCATTCGGAACGTTGACGAGCACGGCGACGCTGACGCGACGCACTTTACCGGGTGCATCGATATGCTTCGAGTCGTTTTCGGTGATCTCGAAATTGCGCGTGGTCTTCGTCTTATTGTAGTTGCCGCTGTTCGCGGTCTGCAGCCCTTGATACGTCCCGATCACATTGGTCGTCGTGCCCGGAACGCCGACTGCCGGCGAACGGTTCGGCACGTTGCCGTTATACGATTCGCGCTCCATCTGCTCGGAGCGCACGGTTCCTGCGGGCGCATACGACTTGCTGTCGCTGGTCGTCGTATCGAAGTTCATGTCGACGGCCACGCGCGCAGCCGCACGGTGGGGGCCCAACGTCTGATCCAGCAGGCCTTGAATGCTCTGCTGCATGTTCGATTCGAAGCGCTCTTTCGCGATCAATTGCTCTTGGGTCAATTGAAGCGCGTTGGCAACCTGCTCCGCCGTCGACGAT
>JBOHTT010000262.1:0-1500 GCA_050733775.1 Vulcanimicrobiaceae bacterium | reverse complement strand
GCCCACAGCTGCGCCGTCGCCCACTCGACGTCGTTGATGAGAAAGACCTTGCCTTGTCCGCGCGCGGGAAAGTTCGAAATCACCGCTCCGGTCGAGAGAATGTCGATGCTCCCGCCGACGAGCGCCTGAAAGAGCGAGATTCCTGTTTGGAAGCGCGTCACTTGCAGCTCGATGCCCTGCTTCTGCCACGAGCCGATGTCTTGCGCCACCCAAATCTGTCCGTCGACTGCCAGCGTGTGCAAGTAGCCGACACGCAGCGTCGTTGCGGCCTTTGCCGGCGTGAGAAATGAAACCGCGGCGCTCCCGGCGGCAAGTAGACTCAAAGCGGAACGGCGGCTGATCGAACTCATCAATTCTCCCTTGTCTGACGTTGTTGCGCGGCGTATTCGTTCATGACGACGGATTCGAGCTCCGCCACCAGAGCCTGAAACTCCGGTGCATGGCGCAGCGAATCGTTTCGCGGATATCCGAACGGCACCTCGACGACGCGGCGCACCTTCGTGGGCCGTGCCGTTACGGCGACGACTCGCGAGGAGAGATAGAGCGCTTCTTCGACCGAGTGGGTGACGAATAGAACCGTCTTCCCTTCGCGCGTCTGCAGATCGAGAAGCAAGTCTTGCATCGCATAGCGCGTCTGCGCATCGAGCGCGCCGAACGGCTCATCCATCAACAAGAATTGCGGACGAACCGCATACGTCCGTGCCAACGCGACCCGCTGCTTCATGCCGCCCGAGAGCGCCTTCGGATACGCATCGCAGAAATCGCTCAGTCCCATCACGTCCAGATAACGCTGGGCAATTGCCTCGCGTTCGCTGGGGGCGGCGGCGTTCGCGCGCAAGCGCAGACCAAAGAGAATGTTGTCGCGCACGCTCAGCCATGGAAACACGCCGTAGTCCTGAAAAACAAAGCCGCGATCGGAGCCGGGACCGGAAATCGGCGCACCGTCGAGCAGAATGCGCCCGCAGGTCGGGAACGCAAATCCCCCGACCATATTGAGCAGCGTCGTCTTACCGCACCCCGACGGGCCGATGATCGAGATAAACTCGCCCTCGCCGACGTCGAGCGAGACGTCGTCAACCGCGACGACGTTGCGGCCGCGACCCTCGAACGTCTTCGACACGTGCTCGAGAACCAGACGAGCGCTCATAACGCGATCCGCTCTTGCCAGTCGACGAGACGCCGGGAGATTGCGCGAAGCGCGGCGTCCATCAAGAGCGCGACGGCGCCGATGCAGATGATGCCGGCATAAATCGTGCGCAGCTGAAAATAGTTCGAGGCATTTTGAATGACCGCGCCGAGGCCCCGTTGCGCCGCGACGAGCTCCGATGCGACCAGCGTCGCCCAGGTTACGCCCAGCGCTACGCGCAGCGCGGTCAGCATGTGCGGAACTGCAAGCGGCACGATGACAAAGCGAAAGATCTCGCCATCGGTCGCGCCCAACGTTCGCGAGACGCGAACGAATAGCGGGCTAAGCTGCGCGATTCCCTCGTACATCACGAT
>JBOHTT010000261.1:0-6267 GCA_050733775.1 Vulcanimicrobiaceae bacterium | reverse complement strand
ACGAAGGTCCGTGCCGGCTCGACGCCGCCGATCGCTTCCACGACGACGTGCACGTCCGGGTCGCCGAGAACGTCGTTCGGATCGATCGTCAGCAGGGGCACGGCTTCTTGTGGATAGCGCGGTTTGTGCAAATCGCGTACGAGAATGCGCGAGAGCCGTACGGGCACGCTCAGCACCGTTTCGTTTGAGAGCAAGCGCGCCGCAACGCCGCCACCGACGACGCCGCATCCCAGCAGGCCTACGGTCATCTCGAGCGTTTTGAGCTGTCCTTGTATCGGTTCGGTTTTCGCAGCGATCATCGTCCGCCCACAAAAGAAAAACCGCCTCGCATGAGCGAGGCGGCACAGGTACTTGGCTCTCCCTGTTCAGCGAATGCTGAGTCTTGCCGCCTCGTCTTGTAGACAGGTGGTAATGCACATCATCATCGCAGACATCATACCGGGGGCCATGGAAAAGGGTTGTAGCATAGCATCGGCCGACTGTCAAACTCGCCAATGATGAGAGCAGCCTTTTATACGAAGCAAGGTCTCGCGCACGACGTGCTGCAGCTGGGTGAAGTGCCCACGCCCGAGCCCGGCGCGGGCGAAGTCCGCGTCAAGGTGACGACGTCCGGCGTCAATCCGTCGGATTGGAAAACGCGCAAAGGCGGTTTGCGCGGGATGTTCGCGCCGCTCATCGTCCCGCACAGCGACGGCGCGGGCGTGGTCGAATCGGTTGGCCCGGGGATCGACCGTGCTCGCATCGGCCAGCGCGTCTGGCTCTGGAACGGCCAGTGGAAGCGCGCCTTCGGGACGGCCGCCGAGTACGTCGCCCTCCCGGCGGCGCAGGCCGTCCCGCTGCCGCAAGGCACCGACGATGCCGCCGGGGCGTGCCTGGGGATCCCCGCGTTCACGGCGCTTCAAGCGGTGCGGCTGGCCAACGCCGGTCCGGGCACTTGCCTCTTCGTGACCGGCGGCGCGGGTTCGGTCGCCAATTATGCGATTCAAATCGCGAAGCTGCGCGGCGCGAGCGTGATCGCGACGATAAGCAGCGATGAGAAGGCAAAGCGTGCGCGTGCTGCGGGCGCCGACGCGACGATCAATTATCGAACGGAAGACCTCGGCGAGCGCGTCAAAGCGTTCACCGGCGGTCGAGGGGTCGACGCGTTGATCGAGATGGATCTCAACGCAAATGCAAAGCAGTATCCGTCGGTGCTGGCGCCACACGCAACCGTCGTCGTATACGGCATGACGGGAGACGCGACGCTGCCGAGCATGTGGATGATGCAGAACTCGATCGACTTACGGCTCTTTCTCATCTACGAAATTTCGGAAGCCGATCGTACGGCGGGAATCGCTGAGATCACAAAATTTCTTGACGAAGGCAAGCTCGTCCACAACGTCGCGTTGCGTTTACCGCTCGAAAAAATTGCCGACGCACACGATATCGTCGAACGTGGCGAGATAATGGGTAACGTCGTCTTGGACGTCGTGAGGTAGGTCACGTCTGTAGTAAAACCTAGGTTAACCCCCTAGAAAGGTCCACCCTAATGGGGATAGAATCACGGAGGCTGGCGACCGTGGGCGCGCCGCGCTGACCAGAAAATAAAAGACGTCGCCCACACCCGGTAGCGCAGCAATGTGCTACGCGACGGCAGTGAGAGCCCACTCTTCTGAGGCGGGCTTTCCTGTTTTTATGCGAAACGTGCACGACGGTTTGTTGCAGTTACGATCGGGTGCTGTTTTACACGTTGACGGGCCGCCCGGCGGATTTCCAGTTCTCTTCTTACACGGTATGGGCGGAGGTGCATGGTCGTGGAAACCACAGCGCGACGTCTTTGCGCAGTCTTATCGAGTGTTCGTATGGGAAGCGCGCGGTCACGGCAGCGCTGCACGCGTTGACGACGCGAGCGTGGACGATTATTACATCGATGCTCGCGACGCGCTCGCAGCGGTGCTCGACGACGCGCGCAGGCCGGCAGTGCTCGTCGGTCATTCGCTCGGCGGTTTACTCGCAATGCGCTTGGCGTGTGATGTCGCCGCGGGCGAGGCGGGGCTGTTCCTGATCGAGCCCGGCTACGAAATCTTCGGAAAGACGCCCCTCGCCGTCGCAGCGCCGCTGCTCGGTCCGCTCGCCGGCGCGTTTACCAGCGCGACGCTCAAAAGCGCCTTTGCGCGGGCGTTCGAGAATAGAGAGCGGATGGAAGAAGCTTGGCCCGATCAGGCCCGCCAAGTGCCGTTCGAGTATCCGCGCTTCTATCGCGATCTTTTTGCAGGCGCAAAAGGATTTGCGGTGCGGGATTTCGCGAAAGACATCCACGACCCGACCGTTCTGCTCGAAGGCTCGCGCGTGCCCCGCACCCTTCGGCGCGGCATCCGGCAGCTCGCCGAGACGCTTCGAGCGCATCTCGGCGAAGATTTTCACCACGAGACCGTCCCGGGAGGACACTACCTGCAGCTCGACGTTCCCGACACCGTCAACAGCCAGTTGCGACGCTTCCTGGAGAGAGTGCGCTGAACGGTTATCGTCGCGCACTGCTCGTCGTGCTCGCGGTCGCGCTGCTGGCAAGCTGCTACGTCGCCGCCCAGCGCTATCTCAAAGAGCATCAGAGCAAGCGCGTCGAGATCACGATGGACTGGACGGACTTCGACGCCCTGTCGCGTTCCTACGGATATAATGAAGAGCAATTTCTGGTCGCTTTGCGCCGCGCGGGTCTGACGTCGCTTGCGATCGGCGAAGAGCTCGGCGGTGCCGTGGGCACCACGCCGAGCGCTATCGCTTTTCCGGGCAGTGCGCTGATCAATCAAGCGCGGATCGCTCCGCTCGCCAATGCGGTACTCGCGCGACTGCTGCGCGCCGGGAAGATAAGCGCGAAGAACGTCTATCTCGTCGTCTACGACCAGACGACATATAGACGATACGCGACCGATCTGCCGGTTCGCTTCGGTCCTTCGGCGGTCCACGTTCTCAACGGGAGCCTGCCGTACGTAATCGCGATTCGTACGCAGGCCGATTTCTTCGGCGGCATGGGACTCGGCATTCCCACCTCGCAGATGGCGCTCGCGCGCAAGCTGCATTTGCTCGTCGACCCGCGCGTGCAGAACGACGAGCGCTACGGCGCGCCGCAGATCGATGCGATTTTCGATGAGTTTCAGCATCAAGGCAAGCTCGGCACGGTCATCTTCATGGGCCTGAGCAACGAGGTTCTCGGCTATCCCGACCATCTGCGCGACACCGCAGCCGCATTCAAACGCGCGCACATACCGTTCGGACTGATCGAATGGTACGACAAAGCCCAAGATCAGCGCGGAGCCGAACGGCTCGGAAGCTTCTTGCCCGGCGACGTCACCCGGGTGCAGTCGATCGGCAAGCTCGAGCTCGATAAGCTCACGCCGCAGAACGAGATCGCGCGTTACGTGCTCGGCGTGCGCGAACGCAACGTTCGCGTCGTGTACCTGCGTCCGTACCAGCATCTCTGGGATAATCGCTCGATCGAGGCGACGAACGTCGCGATCGTGCACCAGCTGGCGGCGCAGCTACGTTCGCACGGCTTCTCGCTCGGACGCGCGACGCCGGTGCCGCCTTTCCGCATCAATCCCCTGGTCGTCGCGGTTGTCTCGCTCGCCGTGCCCGCCATCTTTCTGTTGATTTTGGAAGCCCTCGGCGTCGCCGATCTGCGACTCGCCGGAATCGCGTTCGCGCTCGACCTGATCCTCATCGGCTTGGGCTTCGCGCTGCACCACGACATGGTGGCGCGCAAAATCGACGGTCTCGCGGCCGCGCTGCTCTTTCCGGTCGCCGCCGCGCTGACGCTCGCGCCGGCGTTCCGCGGATCGATTGGCGGGAATCCGTACGTCGCGGGCTTGCGCGCGCTCATCATCGGCATCGGCATCGCCTTCGCCGGCGGCCTCGTCGTCGTCGGCCTGCTGAGCACGCCGCTGACGATGGAAGAAATCGACCGGTTCGTCGGCGTGCGCGCCGTGCTCGTGCTGCCGCCGCTCGCGATTCTCGCGCTCTACTGGTTCACACCCAACTTTGGCGCGCGGATCGGCAGCATCGCGAAGGCGCTCGATTCTCCGGTGCGCATCATCCAGATGGTCGTGGTGCTGCTCTTAGGTCTTGCCGCATTCGTTCTGGTCGTCCGCGCCGGCAATCAGCCGGACATCACGCCGAGCACCTTCGAGCTCGCGCTGCGGTCGAAGTTGACGGCCATTCTTTCGGTGCGGCCGCGCTTCAAAGAATTCGTGGCGGCCTGGCCGTTCTTGATGCTCTTGCCGTCGCTGGTGCAGGCCGATCGCCGTGCGTGGGGTTGGCTCTTCGCGCTCGCCGTCGGCGTCGGACTTTCCGACGTGCTCGATACGTTCTCGCACCTCCACACGCCCCTGGCCGTTTCGGTGATTCGCATGATCCTCGGCGGCATCGCCGGCGCAATACTCGGCGCCGTGCTGATCGCGATCTACCGCGCCGTTCGCAAACCGGTTCGAACGCCGCCGGCGCCGTCGATTCGAACGCCGGTCGGCACGATTTCCTGAGGCTTTTACTCTCAGGCTATTACGGCTTCGGCAACCTCGGAGACGAGGCGTTGCTCGAGATCACCACGCAAGAGCTGCGGCGGCGCCATCCATCGCTCGTCATCGACGTGCACTCGCAGACGCCGGCCGAAACTGCCCGGCGCTACGGCATTGAAGCGACGGCGCGGGCGGATATTTCTGCGGTGCGCGCGGCGATTGGCCGCGCTGACCTCGTGCTCTCCGGCGGCGGCGGACTTTTGCAGAACGCGACCAGCTCGCGCAGCCTGCTCTACTACGGCGGCATCGTTCGCGCGGCAATCCGGGCCGGGAAGCCGACGGCCGTCTTCGCGCAGTCGATCGGGCCGCTCGACAGGCTCGGCCGCTTCATCGTGCGCAAGACGTGCACGGGTCTCACGCGCGCGACGGTGCGCGACGCGGCATCGCGCGCGCTGCTGTACGAGCTCGTTCCGAAGGTTCCGGTCGAGCTCGCGGCTGATCCGGTGTGGATGATGGAGCAGACGGCTGCCGGCGATCTCGAGGCCGAGGGGCTCGGGGCAGGCAGCGATCCGCTGGCGGTCGTGAGCATCCGGAAGATTCCGGCGTTCGAGCGTGGCGTGCGCGCGATGGCAGCTGCCGTCGACCGGTTGGCGGAGCGCGGTTTCCACGTCGCGTTCTTGCCGCTCGGCGGCGCTTCCGACGCCGAAGCATCGACGACGATCATCCGCGCCTGCTCGAGCGCGCCCGTGCTGCTCCCCGCGTTCCCACTCGAGAAGGCGGCGCGCGTCATCGCACGGGCCCAAGTCCTGATCGGCATGCGGCTGCACGCGCTCATCATCGCGGCGCGGCTCGGCGTCCCGTTCTTGTCGATCCCGTACGATCCGAAGGTGGGCGCCCTCTGCGAAGAGCTTGCTTGGCCCCTTGCTCCGCTTTGGGAGCCGCTCAAACGGGGCAGCGGCAGCGACACGATTGCCGTAGGCGCATTGGTCGATCGCCTGTGCGACGAGCGTGAGGTCCTGCGGTCGCATCTCGCCGCACAGCTGCCGCGAATGCGTGCACTAGCCCAGCGGAATTTCGAGGTGGTAGACGAACTGCTGGTTTAGTGCTCGGGACTTATTCACTCGGGAACGTTTTTCGCATCCGGGTCGGCTTACACGTATCGTGGATTGCGTTGTTCCTGTTTGTCACGTGGGGCATCGCATCATCGCTTTCTGCGTTGCGATTGCCGCTCGCGCTATTGCTTGCTGCGGCATGCGCGTTGTTGCTGTTCACGAGCGTCGTCGTGCATGAGTTTGCGCACGCACTCGTCGCGCGCAGATTCGGCGTGCAAACGCAAGGCATCACGCTGTTTATCTTCGGCGGCGTCGCAACGCTCGAGAACGAGCCGCCGACGCCACGTGCGGAGGTTGCGATTGCGCTCGCCGGACCGTTACAGAGCGGATTGCTCGCCGCGGCATGCTACGGCATTACGATTCTTTTAGACCGCCACGGTACCGGGCCGCTTGCGAACAGCATGGGCTTGGCCTTCGCGTACGTTTCCGTCGCGAACGCGGTGCTCGCGCTTTTCAATCTCGTGCCGGCCTTTCCGATGGACGGTGGCCGCGTGCTGCGCGCGCTGTTCTGGATGCGCACGCGCGATCATCGTGCCGCCACGATCGGCGCGGCGCTCGTCGGCGTGACGCTGGCACTTTGCTCGTCGATTGCTTGCCTCGTAATGCTGGGCTCGACGCATTCGTGGCCGTACGCCTGGTATGCGATCCTCGCCGGATTTATTGCGTGG
>JBOHTT010000260.1:0-7148 GCA_050733775.1 Vulcanimicrobiaceae bacterium | reverse complement strand
GTGCATGACGTCGCCGGGGACGAGAACGAACGAGCCGGTGGTCGCGTCGATCCATTCGGCCCCGACGAGCACGCTCATCGTTCCGGCGATCACATAAAACACGTCGTCCTCAGGATGTTTATGCGCGCCGGGGCCTTTCGTATGCGGATCGAGCCACCACTCCGAGATCGAATACGCTTGCCCGGTCTCTTCACCGTCGGCCTTGAAAACGGCGGAGATGCGACCCATCGGATAAGGTCGTCCCTCGCCTGGTTTCAGCACCACTGGAACGCGATCAGGCATGAGCTTATATTTACCGCGCCTGTTCCGGAGTCTTTGACCCTCCGCTAAGCGGTCTTTTTCGTTCTCTTCCGTTCCGGAAGAAACTTCTCGCCCCAGTTCTTGAGGCTTAGCACGACGGGGCCGAGGGCGCGTCCCTTTTCGGTGAGCTCGTTTTCGTAGCGCGTCGGATTGCTCTGGTACGGCTTGCGCGCTAAGATGCCGGCGTCGGTGAGCCGTTTGAGGCGCACGGTCAGCACGTTGGTCGCAATTCCGAGACTAGATTGAAACTCGTCGAACCGGCGCTTCCCTGGAGGAAGTCGCGTACGATCAGTAAGCTCCAGCATTCGCCAACGATGTCGAGCGTGCGGGCGATCAGGCAGTCCACCCTGCTGAAGTCGGTTTTGAGGGGCACGAAAAGATTGATTACGAATAGCTCAGCAGCGCTTCCGGCGACGCCAGCAGCTCCAGCTTGCGGGCCCGCGGAAGCGCTTTTATTTTTGCCTCGAGCCGGCGAGCTGCCGTGCGATCGCGTACGGTGAACGATGCGGCGAGCTCCACCGGCAGGCGCGAACGCGTGTATTTCGAGGCGCGTGACGCCCGATGCTGGCGCAGACGCCGCTCGAGATTGGTGGTCCACCCCGTGTACAGCGAGCCGTCGGCGCAACGCAAGATGTAGACGATCATGCCTCAAGTGGAATATTTTACGCACGCGGCGCATATCCGCCTAACATGATTCGGCCTGCGCGCGATTCGGACCACGACGCCCTTTGGGCGATCCTCGAGCCGACGATTCGCGCGGGCGAGACTTATGCGCTCCCGCGCGACATGACTCGCGAGGACGCGCTGGGCTACTGGCTCGCGCCCGACGCCGAAGTCTTCGTTGCGGAAGAAGAAGCGATCGTCGGAACCTACAAGCTCATCCCGAATCACGAAGGCGGCGGCGCGCACGTTGCCAACTGTGGCTTCGTGACGGCGCCGGGTGCCACCGGACGTGGAATCGCGCGCGCGATGTGCGCGCATGCGCTTGAGCGAGCGCGCGCACGCGGATTTCGCGCGATGCAATTCAACTTCGTCGTGAGCACGAACGAGCGCGCCGTGCGACTGTGGGAAAGCTTCGGTTTCGCCGTTGTCGGCCGCTTACCCGAAGCCTTCTTGCATCCGACGCGAGGTTACGTCGACGCGCTCGTGATGTACCTTAGGCTGTAGTTGCATGCTCGACCCGGAAGATTTCTATTTCGAGAACGGCCTGATGGTGCTAACGGAGCGCTACCATCTCAAGCGCGGCTATTGCTGCGGTAACGGTTGCCGTCATTGTCCGTACGATCACATTGCTGTGCCGAAAAACGACGACGACACGCTCGGAGACGGACCAACCGATTCGGATCGCTAATCGCTATTCGGAGAGCCGTTCAGTGCGGAGCAGCTGTAATCGAGGGTCATGCTGCACACGCGCATGTCGAAGCGCGTCGCCGGCGCTCTTACCGTGAGATGGAAGCGCTGCGGCGGCACGTCGTTCGATCGGACGATGAGCGTCTGGGGTCCCGACGCGACAGCCTTTAGCGCGTAGCGTCCATTGCTGTCCGTCGTGGCGTGACGGCTTCCGATTGCGACGGTGACCCCCGGAAGCGGCTGGCTCGTGGTGCGATCGCGTATCACGCCCGACACGGTGGCGAAAGTAAGTGCGACGGCGAGTAGTGAAAGCGATTTCATGCCTGTCTATTCGTCTTTTCGGTGGTTGCACGCGTTCCTTGCGGTTGCGGCCTTGTTCTGGATCTTACCAGCGAGGGCGGACGCCGCAGGCATCGTTCAGGTCGAGCATTTTCCCGCATCCGGGAGACCGGCTTTGATCTTTATTCCGGCGCTCGCTTGCGGGCCGTGGGAATGGCGGCGGCAAATCGCGGCGCTTCGAGGACGCTATGACATCTACGTGCTTCGACTTCCCGGTTTCGACGGTCTGGCGCCCGTCAACGGTGACGCGCTCGTCGAGCGCGCGCTTGCCGGCATCGCCGAGCTCGTGCGCGCGAACAAGCTCGCACATCCGGTCGTCGTCGGCCACAGCATCGGCGGCTCGCTTGCGATCGACTTTGCGGAACGATATCCCGGCCTCGCGGGCGGCATCATTGCAATCGAAGGCGGCTATCCGGCTTCGCACGACGAGGCCGAACGACGCAAGGTTGCCGCGGAGGATGCGAAACCGTTTCGTGGACTCGATCGCGCGCAATTCAAGCGCACGTTCGAAAGCGACATGCTGAAAGACATGCTGCAACGCAGGAACGACGTCCAAACGGTCGGGCGGCTCGCCGCGCGCAGCGACCCCGACGCCGTTGCGGCATGGCTCTATGACGTCGACATGCTCGATCTCACACCCGGTCTCTCAAAAATTCGCGTTCCCGTTGTCGAGATCGTGCCGTTCGATGCGAGCGTCGATGCACGAGATGGCCTTACGCTTGCGAAGAAGCGTGCGCTCTACCAGCGATGGCTAAAAAGGGCGCCGCGCGGATCGGTCGTGATGATCGATCACGCGCGGCACTTTGTGATGTTCGATCGGCCGGCAGCGTTCGATGACGTGCTGTTCGGCGCGATTCGCCGGATGTCGGCCTAGCGGTAGACTCGCGGACGCGCCAACGCCCGAATGATCAGCAGCAGCACGACGCCTCCGATGAAGGCGACGACGATGCTATAGAGATTGAAACCGGTTACGCCGGAGTGACCGAAAGCATTGAAGATAAAGCCGCCGATGAACGCGCCGACGATGCCGACGATGATATCGCCGATGAGTCCACCCGGTCCCTCACCAGGAACTGCGTATTTTGCGAGGAGACCGGCAATGAGTCCGACAATGATCCAAGCTAAAATTCCCATTCTGTTCCCCCTGTGGGAAAATCGATCCCCAGCTTCGGCGTACCTTAAACGACCGAGCCGTATGCGAGGAGTATGGGAACCTTCGAGCGGCGCACGACATTGAACGCGGTCGCAGCGACGCTCTCCGCATCGATGCCGCGCGTCAAGCCGGCCAAGACAAGCTGCGGTTTGAGCCGATCGATGCACGTCGTAATCTCCGTAACCGGATCGCCGTCGAGATATTGTGCCTCCAGCGATCCGAGCGGACCGAGAATCGCGCGCAAGCGCTGGAATTCGGCGGCCGCGACCTCGGCCATCGCGCGGTGCAAATCATCGAGCACGACGTGCGAGGAGAGCGCGCGTTCCCAGATCGGCGAACGGCGGGGCGGCCAACCGACAAGCGCCATCGTCATCTCGTGCCGTTCCCCCGTCGCCTGCAACATCGTCGCAGCAGTACGTACGCCTTCGAGGCCGTCGTCCGAACCGTCGAAGAGGACGAGAATCTTCATGAAGGGTACTCCGCGGCGTGAACCGTCCGAATTCCTTTAGGCGAAAGCCCATGATGCCGGACGACGGCGTCATCCGCGTCGGTCGCGAGAAACGGCGCGCGAGCAGCATTACCATCATCTACGGGCTGGAATCGCGGGAATTGAGCGACCTTGCTTCGCAGCTGCGCAAGATGTGCGGAACCGGCGGCACGGCAAAGAACGGCGTGGTGGAATTGCAGGGCGATCATCGCGACCGCGTCGTCGCATTTTTTCAAGAGCAGGGTCGCCGCGTAAAGCGCGCCGGTGGCTAACAGGACCTTGACCGCAGCGCTCGAAAAAAGCGCGACGATGTTATTGTCTCGTCCGCGCCCGCGCCGCCCGTTCGTCTTGCCCATGCCGCTCGCATTGGGCTTCGACGCTTTTGGCTAAGCGCGAAGCGAAAAACCGAGCAGCATGGGCGCGCCGCAGACGGCGCGCTCTTCTTTTTATCGGAGACCTTCAATGACGGAAGCCAAAATCGCGCTCAGACAAGCTCAAGCCGCCGACGCTTGGGACCTCGCGCGCCTTCGATTCGAAAGCCTCGTTGAGATGGGCTTGATCGACCCGCGCGAGCGCGACGGCTTCGTCCGCCGTGCCGCCGGCGAGCTCTTCGCGCATTTCAAGGAAGAGCGCATCGTCGCATGGCTGCTCGTGGATGATGACGTGCCGTCCGGATGCGCGTGCGCGCTGTTTTGGCGGCGGCTACCGTATCCAGGAAGCTCGCTGCACGCGGAGATCGCAGGCGTCTACGTCGTGCCGTCGCTCCGGCGACAGGGCTTTGCGAGCGAACTCGTGCGCGAGACGCTGCAAGCCGCGCACGCGCGCGGCGTCCGCAAGATTACGCTCAGTCCGACCGAGGTCGGCCGCTCGATGTACGAACGGCTTGGATTCAAGAACGATAAGCAGATGGCGTTCTATCGTTAATAGACGAGCGGCCACGGGAATCCAATCGTCAGGGCGCCGCCGAAATGTCCCGGGCCGCCGCCGAGCTGCTGCACGCGCTGCAGCACGATGCGCATATGCGGCGTCGGCATGAATCCGGTGTACAAGATATAGTCGCGCAGCACGGCGGGATTCGCGGCAGCATCGTAACGCACGCCGACGAACGCATGATGCCAGGTCAGCGGCCAATACCGCAACCGTACGAAGCCGCCGCTGGAACCGAGCACGTCGCCGAGGCCGTCAGCGTTGTTGTCGTAACCCCACCATTGCTGCGCCAGCACGTCGACGTGGGAGCTGTCGTATGAGGCCCACAGTCCACTGCGGCGATAGCGATCGCCGAAGTCGAAGAAGTGTCCGGTTTGATTGATCGCGCGATCGCCATTCAGCTCTTCGCCGCCCACCGAGAACGCATCGGAAAGATGCTGCGTGACGAAGAGTCCGAGCTCGGGCTGCGAAACGCGCGTGCTTTCTCCGGTGGGAATCGGCGCGCCGCCGTACGGTGCTCCTTTGAATTCGCCGATCGCGGCGCTGAGTGCGACGGAGGTCTTGCCGAACGCGCGCTGTCCTTCCATTCCGATACGCGGCGACGCAAGCGTGAGATCGTCGAGGCCGACGTGCGTCGTCTCGTAGCCGTACGCCGTAAGATCGTCGAGACGCTGACCCGGCGAGTGCGGCAGAGGCAGCTCGAACTGGCCGGCGCGATACAGCGTGTTCGTGCGCTCGTTGTAGAGCGAGAGAAAACCTAGGTAGAGTCCGGACGGCCCGCCCTGCGCGCCAAGGTTGTAGTGCAGAAACGCGGAGATTTGTCCCGCGTCGAAATTCGAGAGCAGTACTGCGCCAGGCGTGAAACGCCGCGCTCCGGCTGACGGATCTTCCTCATACTCGAGCTGATAACGCAACGCGACCACCGTCGTTCCATGGCGCGGAACCGACGGCGGCAACCGATAGCCGCGATCGCGGAACGCGTTGCCGAAGGCGTTGAGCTCCGGCATGACGGAGTGGCATACCTCGCAGCTCAAGTGATAGCGCTGTGCGAAAATCGGAATCGCTTCCGATTGGCGCGGTGCGGCAAACGCAATGCCGAGGGTGATCAGCGTGGCGACGAGGGTGAGTGCGCGCCTCATTGGACGATGATGACGGCGCGCATCGGCGAGCCGTAATGGTAGAAGCAGCCGTACAGATAGGTTCCCGGCTTGTCGGCAATGACGACTTGCGACATCGCTCCGGGCTGCAGGCTGCCGGTGCTCCAGCCTTGCGAAAGTGTCGCGCCGTTTTGCTGCAACGCGGCCGTGCTCAAGGGCGAAGAGGCGGGAAACGTCGTCGCGTTGCCGATCGACGATGCGGTATGTGCGAAGCTGTCTGAGTTCACAAACCGGATCGCGGTTCCGACGCTTACCGTCGTAACGGCGAGACGATATCCTCCGCACAACCCTTGCGGCGACGACGTCGGATGATTGAGAGTGAGGTTGACGTCGATCGTGACGACAGAGGATCCCGTTGCGCTGCCTGAGGCGGTGGATTCACTCGCGCCGGGCGTGCACGCGGAGATCAGCGCGATGCACGCCATTGCCAAGAGCCATCTCATGCGCTGACGCTATGATGCGGTTGTGAAAAATCTCTGAGGCCCGCGCGTTGCGTGTTTTAGATTTCGCTCACATCGTTCCGTTACGCTGGCGCCGTTCCGTCAGCAGAAAGGGCGAACACATGAACAAATTTTCTATTGCAGCGGCGTTTTTGGTGAGTGGTATCGTCCTTGCAGCCTGTGGAGGCGGTGGCGGCGGCGCTTCCAGCAGCATGCCGGCCGGCGGTACGTCGACGAGCGCGGCGCAACCGCTTTCGACCGCAATGCTCGCGGGTTCGCCCGGTTACGTCGCACCGAACGGGCACACGGTTTACGTGCTGAGCTCCGACAGCTTCAATAACTCGACGTGCACCGCGGGCTCGGGTTGCGTCGGCCTCTGGCCGCTTGTCGGTTCGACCGGCGGCGCGCTCCCGACCGGCTGGTGGAGCTTCACGCGCGCCGACAGCTCGACGCAGCTCGAGTACGCCGGTTGGCCTCTCTATATGTACTCGGGCGACAGCGCTGCGGGTCAAACGAACGGCAGCGGAATCGTATCGTTCGGCGGCACGTGGTCGATTGCGCGGCCCGGTATGGCGCTCGCTAGTGGAACGCCGACGCCGCCGCCAGGATCGTCCTACTGACGCCCGCCCCACGCGTTGAGCACCTGATCGAACGCTTCGCTGGCACGCCTATCGAGCTCGTCGCTCGATAGCGTGCTGAGCGGGTGCGCGACGATCACCGGCGCGAGATCGATCATCCCTAGCGCTTCGCGCTGCACGTGCGCTTCGTGCTGGAATACGGTCGTCACGATGA
This sequence comes from Vulcanimicrobiaceae bacterium, assembly GCA_050733775.1. Classification (GTDB taxonomy): domain Bacteria; phylum Vulcanimicrobiota; class Vulcanimicrobiia; order Vulcanimicrobiales; family Vulcanimicrobiaceae; genus JAFAMS01. The sequence goes on along the minus strand of JBOHTT010000260.1, from coordinate 203 downwards.
CGGCGGTTGGAATGCCGGCGGCTTCGAGCCGGATGGCGTCGTGCATACAGCACGACGTGCACGACCCTCAATCACCGATGCCGGTGAGAACGAGATCGCTCTCCGCGGCGATTTGCGCGAGCAGTTCGGGCGCCGCATCGCGCGAAAAGCTTTCCTTCTTATAGCGGCGCACGGAGTCGAGCGACAGCTTGGGCGCGACGAGC
>JBOHTT010000259.1:0-1581 GCA_050733775.1 Vulcanimicrobiaceae bacterium | reverse complement strand
CCGGCTACGACTTTGCGGCAGGCGATCCGGTCGGCGATCTTGGCGTCGACGTGGCAGCATCCAGCGCGATCGCGACGTACGTGCGCGAAATCGCCGAAGAGTTTTGCGAAGGTCGCGTGGTGTTCGTGCTCGAGGGCGGTTATGACTTAGGTCTGCTCGCGGAAGGCGTCGAGCAGACGATCCGCTCGTACGATTCGGGACAGTCGGAGATCGGCGTCCCGTCGAACAGCGCGATTCCGGCGCCCCAGCGCGAGGCGCTCGATCGAGCGCTGTGGTGAATATTTTGGTGCTTGCCGCGCGCGTCGTCGTCGGCGGCACGCTGCTTGCCGCGGGCGTGCTCAAGCTCGGGCATTTCGACTCGCTCGCGACAACGATTGCCGCGTACCGGATCCCGTTTCTCTCGCCCAACCTCATCGCGCCGCTCTCGGTCGCAATTCCGCTGATCGAAATTTTGGTCGGCGCGTACGTGTTGATCGGGCTGTACACGCGCGCGGTCGCGACGGTGGCAATGTGCGAATTCGTGGTGTTTGCGGCGGCGGTAGCGTCGGTCGTCGTGCGCCACATTCCGGCACCGTGCGGCTGCTTCGGCCCCGGCGATACGCGCCCGGCTTCTTGGGTTGAGGTGGCGCGCGACCTTGCCTTGGCAGTCGTGGCAGCGTTCATTATCTGGCGTTCACCCGGGGTGCTCGCACTCGATCGGCGAATCCGCGACCCAGCATGAGCACCACCAAATCAAAGCGCTCGATTATCGCTCCGGCCGAAGTCAACCGCCGCGCGCAGCGCAATCGTCTCATCCTCTATATCACGCTCGGCCTCGTCGTTGCGATCGTCGTCGCCGTCGTCGCGTTCTATTCCCGCGTGCCCAAGAGCGCCAGCACCGCGCCGACTCAGTCGAACATCAAAGTTGGCGACGTCGCACCGGAATTCAACGTTGCGACGACCGCCGGCCCGTTCGATTTGAAGAACGCGCTCGCTGCCGGGAAGCCGGTGTTCTTAGAAGTCTTCGCGACGTGGTGCCCGCACTGCCAGCACGAAGTCACCGTCCTCAACCAGCTCTATCAGAAGTACGGCGGTCGCGTCGAGTTCGTTGCCGTTTCCGGCAACCCGTACGGCATGGACGGATCGACAGCCGAATCGCAAGCCGACGTGATCCACTTCCAGCAAGAGTTTGGCGCAAAGTATCCGATCGCGTTCGACCAGACGATGGACGTTGCGGGAAAATATCTTTCCAGCGGTTATCCGACGCTCATCGTCATCGACAAGGCGGGCAAAGTCTCATATCTTACGAGCGGTGAGACGCCGCAGAACAATATCGCGACGGCAATAAACAAAGCGCTGCAATAACCGTGCAAACCAACGGCAGCGTTCCCGTGGACGGCCATCTCTTTGCTCGCGGCGGCGACCTCGACCCCGGCGAGACGCAAGACTGGCGCGAAGCAATCGAAGCGGTGGTGCAAGTGGAGGGCCCGCAGCGGGCGGCGTTCGTGCTCGCGCACACGCTCGAACACGCCAGCCGCTTGGGAGTCTTTTTGCGCTCGGCGCGCACGCCGTACCGCAACACGATTCCGCCGCGTCTCCAGC
>JBOHTT010000258.1:0-3301 GCA_050733775.1 Vulcanimicrobiaceae bacterium | reverse complement strand
CCCTTTCGCTCATGAATAATCCGGGCTAACAGGCTGCCTTGCAACATTCTAGTTTATAGCAATATTGTCCTTACGGGTTAAAGCGTGGTACATTGCGGCTCTTAGAAAATTTGCATCCAGGAGAGCCAATGAACCCTCTTGAAAGAGCGCCGATTGGAAAGACGGGACTCGAAGTGACCCGATTAGGCATGGGCACTGCGCCCTTAGGGGGGTTATTCGAAGACGTGCCAGAAGCAAAGGCTCTCGCTACCGTGAGGCAAGCCCTGAACCTAGGCCTCAACTTTTTCGATACGGCGCCTCTTTACGGACACGGCAAGAGCGAATCTTTCCTTGGGAAAGGCCTCGCAGCGGCGCCGCGCTCCGCCTACATTCTTGCCACCAAGGTCGGCCGGCTCTTGATCCCTGTGGACCCGGCGCAGCGCGACCAGCACGAATTCAAGAATCCTCTTCCTTACCGCCCCGTTTTTAATTTCAGCTACGAGAGCGTCATGCGTTCGGTCGAAGAAAGCCTGAAGCGGCTGAACCTTGACCGCGTTGATATTCTGCACATCCACGACCCTGATGAGCATTATGAAGAAGCCATCAAGGGCGCTTACCCCGCTCTGGCCAAGCTGCGCAGCGAGGGCGTGATTCGCGCCGTGGGCGCCGGGATGAACCAGGCTGAAATGCTTGCGCGCTTCGCCCGCGAGGGAGAGTTCGACTGTTTCCTACTCGCCGGGCGCTATACGCTGATCGACCATACCGGTTTGAAAGAGCTGCTGCCGCTCTGCGTCGAAAAGAACATCAGTATTATTATCGGCGGTCCTTACAACAGCGGCGTGCTGGCCTCTGGCGCGAAGCCCGGGGCCAAATTCAATTACGCGGACGCGCCGCCGTCTGCGCTCACTTCGACTGATGCGATCGCGCCGTTACCAGACCAGGCGCGTCCTTCTAGCACGATGCGTCCCGCTCGCACGTGACGCGTGCGCGTGAGAAAATCCGGAATCCCCGGCGGAATCATCAGCGAGCGCACGCGCATGCGCGTGATTGGAACGCCGCGATCTTCTTGCGAGCGGCGATAGCGATAATGATTCTGCTGCACGCCGTCAAAGGGTACATCGCTCGCCCTGATGTGCGTCAGCCACTTCACGTGCGCCATGCCGTACCATCCCGGTACGACCAGACGCAGCGGAAAGCCGTGCTGTGGCGGCAACGGCGCGTCGTTCATTGCGTACGCGAGAATCAGGTCGTCGCGCAGCGCGTCTTCCGTTGCCAGGCTGCGCTCGTAATCCTGCTCGACGCCGGCTTGCACTCCACGATCGGCGCCGCGAAAGACGACTTCAATTGCCCCGTCGCGCACGCCGGCTTCCTTCAAGAGATCGCAAAGGCGAACGCCGGTCCAGCGCGCAGCACTCACGCCTTCGAGCAGCCACGGCATACCGATCGGCCGCGGCGACAAGAGCGCGCGTCCGTTACCGGCACATTCCAGCACGACGGTCATCGTAACGGCATCGCGACGCATGAGATCGTCCAGCGAAAGGACGAGAGGCTTACTGACGCGGCCGGCGATCTCGAGCCGCCACGTCTGCGCGTCGACGTGCGGGATGTCGAAATGGGCGAGCACGTAGTGGAGGCCGACGGGCGTCACGTCGTAGCGCAGCGCTTCGAGCGGCAAACTGTGGTTGCGCGCGGCAAGCTGCAGCTCTTCGGGTGTAAGCAACGGCGAATCAGAAAACCTGGCGGATTCGATGGAATGCATCCGCTGCGACAGTTGGCTCTTAGCGGCGCGGGTTCTTCTTCGGCTCCCGGCCGTAGAGTGCGCGAAGCTCGTTCTTCGCGCGTTCGAGCGTCCGTTTGCGGCTTTCCGGAAGATTGCGGCCGGATCGATTAATCGCGCTGCGCTGCGCGAACGCACCCTCCTCAATGTCGAGCGCGTCGCTGCGTTTCATTACGCGTGCCGACCAATATTTGCGCGCCATACATAAGAGAAGCCCCGGCGTGTCACCGGGGCCTCACTTCCTACGGACGCGTGACGCGCGTCGTGGTTGTCGTGTTGTCCGGCGGTCCGCGACGAACCAAACCGAACAGACCGATCAGGCCGACGAGGCCCCACCAGCCCCAACCGCCGCCACTGCCACCATTGTTGGCCGTGGTATTGCTGGTCGTGCTGCCGGTGTCGCTTCCGGTGCCGGAGCCCGTCCCGGTCGTCGCGCTGCTGCCGGTGCTGCTTCCCGTGCCGGTACCGGTCGTTGCGCTGCTGCCGGTGCCGCTGTTCGTTCCGGAGTTGTCCATCGTCGAGCTACTGCCGGTCGTACCGGACGTGGTACCCGACGTCGTTCCGCTTGCGGAAGTTCCGCTGCCATTACTGGTCGTTTGCGCGAACGCCGGGCCTACGCTCAACGCAGCCGCAAATATCCCGATGCTTGCGAGCTGCGCAATCTTGATTAGCTTCATGCTGCCGGATTACCCAACGTCCGCGAGCGAAACCACGTTTGCGCGCTCTCCGTGCAGGCTTGAGGCTATTTGACTTCCATTCGCTCGGCGCCGTCCCAAGCGCCGGGGCCACGCTCGTGCACGACGGTCAAGGAGCAGCGATCGCGGTAGTATGCGGCGGGAGCGTCGTCCGGATGCATCTCGGCGACTTTTCCGAAAATCTTACCGGCCGTCAGGAACGTGCCCTTACGGAATTCCGCCATTGCCGCGGCAAACGCATCGGCCGTTTTATCTTTGTGCTCGATGAGATCCGCCGAGTCTGAATTGTAGCATTCGTAGATCTCGACGCTTTGATTCTTGCCTTTCGCTATCACGGCGCCGAGATGCCGAAGCTTGAATCCGTGGTTCGGCTGCAGGCCCTCGACGACCGCGCCGCTCACGAGCAATCCGACTCGATATGTTTTGGTGAGGCCTTCCAAGCGTGACGCCAAATTTACGGCGTCGGCGATAACGGTCGTTTGCATTCGCTCTTCTTCGCCGATCGTGCCGAGAATCAAATCGCCGCGATGGATTCCGATACCGATGCCGATCGGGACGTAGCCGGCGATCTTGCGACCCTGATTGTAGGTCTTGACGGCAGATTGCAAATCGACTCCGGCTTGCACCGCGTCGCCGGGTTCGGCCGGAAACAGCGCCATGATCGCATCGCCGATGTATTTGTCTATGAAGCCGCGCCGGGCGCGCACGATCGGGTTGACGTTCTTGAGATACGAGTTGAGGAATTTGAAGTTCTCTTGCGGCGTCATCTTCTCGGATAGCGACGTAAAATCGCGGATGTCCGAGAAGAACACCGTCATGTCGCGCTGGACGTGATCGCCCAGCCTTACTT
>JBOHTT010000257.1:0-1862 GCA_050733775.1 Vulcanimicrobiaceae bacterium | reverse complement strand
GCGAAGGTCTTTCACCGGCTGATTGCCGCCGCGATGGCCGTAGGGCAGCTTGAACGTCGTCGCGCCGCATGCGAGTGCAAGGAGCTGATGCCCGAGACAAATGCCGAACATCGGCAGCGAGCCGAGGAGATCGCGGAGCGTGTCGATCGTGCCTTTGAGGTCCGCCGGATCTCCAGGACCCGGTGAGATGACCACCGCTTCAGGACGGCGTTCGCGAATCTGATCGACGGACGCTGAGTACGGCAATACCTCGACGTGCGCGCCCAGAGCTGCGAGCTGCTGTAAGATGGCTCGTTTGACGCCGCAGTCGAGCACGAGGATGCGCGGGCCGCTGCCGTTTTGCGGCGCGTAATCGTCTTCAGCTGCAACGGATGCAACCAGTCCGACCGTCGTGTTGCGTCGCGCATAGTCCGCCAGGAGCGCTTCAGCTTGCGCGAGTGCCGTGTCACCCACGGCGAGGGCTGCGGCTATCGTTCCGTGCTCGCGCAAGGCGATCACCAGCGAACGAGTGTCGATTCCAAGAAGCGTTGGAATTCGTTGCGCTTCGAGCCACGACCCCAAATCGACATGGCTGGAATAGTGAGAGGGGTGACGAGCGATGCGTTTGATGACGGCTCCGGCAACGCATACGCGGTTGTGCTGCATCGCCTCCCCGGAGATGCCGTAGTTTCCGATCATCGGAAACGTAAACGTGAGAATCTGTCCGGCATACGACGGATCGGTCAACGCTTCTTCGTAACCCGTCATTCCGGTGTAGAACACGGCCTCGCCGAGAGCGACGCCTTGGGTCGTCAGTCCCTCGCCGTCGTAGCGCGCGCCGTCCGCGAGCAATAATGAAGCCTTAGGCATAAGCCAGCGGCTCGATGACACCGCGATCGACATGATACGCAAGGCGGCCGCTCACCAGCGTCGCAACGACTCGCCGCTCGAAACGAAAGCCGTCGAACGGCGTATTTTTACCCTTCGAATAGAACCGCCGAGATTCGACGGTCCAGGGACGCTCGGCAAAGATCGTCACGTCGGCGCGAGCTCCAACCGCAAGCGTACCGCCTTCAACGTCGAGGATGCGCGCCGGATTCGTCGACAGCAGCGTAATGAACCGATCCAGCGGCAAATCGGGAAGAGCTTTCGCATAGGCACCGACCGCGATCTCGAGGCCCGAGAAGCCCACAGGCGCCGACGATAACAGCTGGCTCTTCTCTTCCGCCGTGTGCGGCGCGTGATCGCTGGCGAACACGTCGATCGTCCCATCGCGGACCGCGTCGCGCAACGCCGACGAGTCTACCCGACCGCGCAGCGGCGGCGAAACTTTCGCGCGCGCATGATAATCGACAAAGAGATCGTCGTGAAGCAGCAAGTGATGCGGTGTAACTTCGCAGGAAACGGTGGTTCCTCGCGCGCGGGCCCACCGGATGATGTCGAGCGAGGTTGACGTCGACACGTGCGCGATGTGCCACGGCTTACCCGTGTCGGCGGCGATCAAGACGTCGCGCGCAACGATCACGTCCTCCGCGAGCTTGGGACTGCCGACGAGACCCAGCTTGGCGGAGTGCTCGCTCTCATTCATGACGGCGTCCGCGTGCAAATCGTCATCGAGCGCGTGCGAGATGAACCGGCCGCGCACGTCGCGCGCATACAAAGCGGCATTGCGGAGGACGCGGGCGCTCCGAATCGTCGAGCCGTCGTCGCTGAATGCGACCGCACCGGCAGCGGCGAGCTGATGGTACGGTGCAATTTCGCTGCCCTCGCGCCCTTTGGTGATGCTGCCTATCGGATAAATGCGTGCCAAACCGGCCGCTTCCGCGCGTTGCGCGATCTCCGCGATGATTGCCGCGCTATCGATAGCGGGAACGGTGTTGGGC
>JBOHTT010000256.1:0-13927 GCA_050733775.1 Vulcanimicrobiaceae bacterium | reverse complement strand
GCGTCGTCGAGCGCCTTCCACATCGCGGGCGCGGTTGCTCCAGCCCATGCGACGTACACCATATCCGCCTTAGCGTCTTTGAGCTTTTGCGCGAACGGCAAGAAATCGTTTGCGGACGGCGGCACGTAAATGTTCGAGACGTGCGCGCCCTCGCCGCCCATGACCGCATTGACCGCGTTAAAGTTGGCTTGACCGAACGCCGAGTCTTGCGCGAAGACGACGATATTCTTACCACTGAGACTCGAGCCTACGATTGCGCTCGCCGTCTTGACGTCTTGATACGTCTGTCGGCCGGAGCGGAACGTGTTGGCATTCACGCCGGTTATTGCGTCGGCGGCTGCCGGGCCCGAGATATAAAGAATGTTGTTTTCTTTGGCAAGCGGAGCCATTTGCAGTGCGACGCCCGAGACAACCGTGCCCGCGATTATCTTGTAACCCTGACCGATGAGATCTTTCGCGGCTGCGACTGCCTTAGCCGGATCGCCGGCGTCGTCGCGCTCGGTGATGACGATCTTATGACCCGCGACCGATCCCGTCCCGTGCGTTGCATAGTCCAGGCCCGCTGCAAAACCATCGGCGTACTGCGCACCGTAACTCCCGAGCGGTCCCGTTTTCGAATAGACGAGCCCGACATTGATCGGTCCGGCAGTTTGCGGCACGGCAGGAGCCACCTGCGCCAAAAGCAGCGCACAGGAAAACGCTGCAAGCTTCAAACCCGTTTTGCCCACATTCCCTCCCTCAGATTACGATGAGAACCGTCGTTTCGAGGGCAATGCTTAGAATCCGCTGAGAGTTGCATCGCGCGATATTGCGAATAGCGCCCAAAAGATGCTACGCCGCCTCGCTGCTCTCGTTCTTGTCGCCACCATTGCGCTGTTGCCTGCGGCGTCGCTCGCTCAGAGCGATACCGGCGAGATTACAATTACGGTCGTCGACACCACCAGCGGCAAAGCGCTGGATGATGCGCGCGTCTTTCTCGCGGGTCCGGTCATGGCGAGCGCGCTTACGCAAAAGACAGGCATTGTAAAGTACACCGACGTTCCGACAGGCATCTACAGCATCCGCGTTTTCCGGCGCGGTTACGACGGCGCGCGCTCCCGCGAGTTCGAGGTGCTCGGCGGAAAAGACGTCACGGTCAAATTCGCGCTCTCCGTGTCGCAGCCGGGCGGCCCACAGGGGAATGGAGGTCTCAGGATCATCGGCGCCGTGACCGTTAAGTCGAACGTCCAAATCAATACGAACGACATCTCCGACGAGAGTCCGATCCGGCGCATCTCCGACTCAATGCTCGACGCACTCGACAAGCTTGCCGGCGTCTCGATCGATCAAGCATCAAACGATCCCGATTCTGCCGTGACCATCTCGCTGAACTGACACGACGAGTCGCAAACCGCGATCACGCTCGACGGCATTCCGCTCGGCGTGCCGGGCACTGCGACAAACCTGCGCGGCATCAGCAGCGACCTCTTCGCCGGTTCCAGCGTCAGCTTTTCGCCGACCGCGTCCGGGCTCGGCGGCGGCGTGAATTTCCGCACCATCGAGCCGACGCAAAGCTGGAACGAGCGTCTTTCATCGACGTACGGCACGTACGATCGGTGGAACTATCAGGTCTCGGTCACCGGCAGCGTAGGACCGCTCGGCATCGCGGTGATGCACACGGATCGCGGCGGAAACAATCCGCTGACGTTTCAAGATTACGAAGATTCCAGCGGCTTGACGTACCCGCACGGCGGCTATACCGACACTCTCGGTGATCTTATCAAGCTGCGTTACCGGTTCGCCGACGTCGCAACGCTTACCGGCACGTATCTCAGCTCGAACGGCTCGATCGCGCAGCTCTGTACGCAGTGGGTAACCGTGTTGCCGTGCGGCATCGGCCCGAACAACAATACCTTCAACAAATTTGAGCTCGGTTATCTCACGGCAAGCTCGCTAATCGGCAACGTTGCGGTTACCGCTACTGCGTTCGACATATCGAGCAACAATCTGGTCGACGACCTCAACCGCTTCATTGCCGGAAACCCAGACCCGTACGAATCGACGACGCAGCGGCACACCAGCGGCTACGCCTTCACCGCATCCGTAGGTCACAACAAACATACCTTTAGTCTCTCGGGAAACATCTTCAGCGCTACCAGCGATTTTGCGCCGCTCACGGCGACGCCGTTCGTGATTCCATCGACGATCGGCATCAACGCACACCAGATGAATTTTGGGGACACGATCAAGTCGACCGACAAACTGAACTTGAACTTCAATGCGTCGCTCGCGGACACGTCCGGTGTCGGATATTCCGTGCTCGGCGGAACCGGCGCAACCTGGAAACCCAACTCGAACGACACGCTTCAGCTCGCGCTGAATATTGGAAGCGCGCAACCACCGCCGACGACGCCGCGCACATTCAGCGATCCAACGACTGCGCGGTTCAACTGCGATGCGGGCACGTCGATCGTCAGCGGACCCGGCGATAGTGGCAGTCACCAGCAGTCGTCAACGAGCTACAATTTCGATTGGACCCATCTCTGGCGCACCGGCCAAATTACGGTGAACGCCTTCCGCCAGTCGCAGATCGGTCAGACCGTCAATGCGCTCATCAATGAAGCTGGCGAGCCCGCGAGCTACTTTCCGCCCGGCTATATCGGGAGCATCGGCTCGACGTGGTCGCAATCGACGATTTGCGGCGCCGCGCCCTTCAATCCGTCCGGCGTGTACGTGAACGAGCCGGTCGCGGGAACCGCGCGCGTCTATCAAGGTATCGACATCAGCGGCCGCATCGGGCTCGGACCGAACGTCGTCCTTCTTCCTACGTACGCGCTCAACAGCGCTGTGCTGGTCGCAGCAGATTCTCGCCTCACATCAGCGCCGTCGACGTCGATCGTCGGTGCGCAGCTTCCCGGCAGGCCGTTGCACCGTGCCGGCGTCACGATCGATGCGAACCTGCCGCGCAGCGGTTTCGAGCTACTCGCGAACGCGCAGTACACCGGCAGCAACAACAATCGGTACCTGGTTCCTTACACGACTGTGAACTGGGGAATTTCGCATCCGCTGGGCCCGGGACGCCTCACGCTGTTCGAAACGAATGCGTTCAATGCGGTCGCCGGCGAATTCTCGACGCTCGAATACGCGAACCCCGTGCCGGTGAACGGGGGCGGCGTCGTTTTCTTTGCCGCGAATCCGCTCTTGCCGCGCACGATCAGCCTGAACTACACGGTGACGCTGGGCAAAGGCGCGAAACGTCCTGCATCGTCGCTGCAGCAAGAAGCGCGATTTGCTTCGCGTGGCGGTGGGCCGCAAGGCGCACCGCCGGTTGGCCCACGCGTCGCCGGTGGTCCCGGCGGTCCGGGCGGCCGCGCTGCTTTCCACCCGAACGTGCTGCCGCCGGGCGGCGATCCGTTCTCGCTCGCGACCGACAATCCGATGTGCAACACGGAAGCGCAAGACATCGCGCGTCCGCTACTCGATGGTCTGCGAGCGTACGTTACCGCGTATGAGAAGAAAACGCCGCTTCCGCCGACGCCGGGTTATGTCGTGACCGCGCACACGACTGCAGCAGGCAGCGCGGTGCCGTATTGGCTGGAGATCCGTCCGGAAGGATTCGGTCCGCCGGGCGAACGCCGCCAAACCGAACCACGCTTCCGGCGTAATGAAAACGGCAGCAACGTGGCGATTGCGGGCGCACCGGTGGTTGCAACCCCGTCGCCGTCGCCGTCGCCGAGTGCGAGTGCAAGCCCGCGTCCGCGGCGGCAAGGCGAAGGGCCGGAGCGATTCCGCGCCATCTTCGCGTGCGAATACATCGCGCGGCTTACGACGGACGAAGCAAAAGCCAAAGGCATCGACGTACAGGGACGCCTCGGCCTGGGCTATGCGCCGGGTGTCGGAATCTTCGCCGTCACGCCGCGCGAGCTACCGCAAGGCGGCGGGAGTTTGCGCTAAGGATCGTTGTCGTGAAAGGTGCCGCGCTTCGCCTTTTGATCCAGCTCGAGATCGTCTAAATAGTAATAGACGATCTTGCGATCGTCGAACCCGACCTTCGCAAGCTGCTCTCCGTTGATCTCGACGACTTCGTGAACGTGGCCGGTCTTGCCGGCATATTCGTAGTTGACGGCGCTGTAGCGCGAGTCACCCGGTTTTGGGTGCGGAACGGCGGTAACGCCACGCAATGGCGTTTGATGGCGGTGGGGTTGTCGGCTCAAAGGGACCTCGGGGTCAAGCAATAACCTCTCCAGGCGCGATTCGAGGGAGGAGTCAGATGTTCATCGAGTACCGCGGAAAACGGCCAAAGGTGGCACAGACCGCATTCATCGCACCGACCGCGGTTCTCATCGGTGACGTCGAGATCGGCGAAGAGTCGAGCGTTTGGTTCGGTGCCGTGCTGCGCGGCGACAACGGACCGATTCGCGTCGGCGCTCGTAGCTCGATTCAAGACAATTCCGTACTGCACGTGAGCGAAGGTTGTGAGACATACGTCGGTAACGACGTCACGATCGGGCACAGCGTGACGATGGAAGATTGCCGTGTCGAAGATTGGTCGCTGGTCGGCAGCAACGCCGTGATCCTCAATGGCGCCGTCGTCGGGCGAAAAGCTCTGATCGGCGCAGGCAGCGTCGTTTCCGCGAACGCACAGATCCCGGGGATGACCGTCGCCGCCGGAGCGCCGGCAAAGGTGAAAAAACCGCTCGAAGGCGAGGCAGTGGGCTGGTGCGAGCACGCGCCCCCGGCGTACGTGAAGCTATCGCGTTCCTACCTGCAGCAAGGTATCGGCGACCCCGACCTCCACGAGCTGGCAGAGGCCAAATCCTAGCAATGAGAGCCAATGGCAATGGGCGTTTTGCCATGTCACCCTGAGCCCGTTCGACTACGCCGCTTCGCGGCTACGCTCAGATGTAAACGAAGTCGAAGGGCCGCCGGTAATGTAGAGGGCGGAGAATAGCAGGGTAGACTCGCAGCGTGCGCCTGGCTTTGCTTTTGATTTTGGCGATCGTCGCGTACCGGTCGATACCGGCGCCACCTTCGCTTCCGCCGCCGAAACCGGTGACGACGAACTATTTCGGAGTCGAAGTAACCGATCCGTATCAGTATTTTGAGAATCTCAGCTCGCCGATCGTCAAGAGCTTCTTCAAGCAGCAAGGCGCGTACACGTCGTCGGTTCTCGATCGCCTTGGGCCGGCGCGCGACCAGATTCGCAGGCGCATCCATTACCTCGACAACCTCGGCACCGGCGTCTTTGATGTCAATCGCATCAAGAACGTCTATTTCTTTCAAGAAATAAAGCCGAACTGGCCGGATGCGCGGCTCTTCGTACGCTTCACCGGCGACGGCAACGCACGGCTGCTCGTCAATCCCGACCGATTCGTGAAAAAACCCGGCGAGCACGCGACGATCGACTTCACGTCGCCATCCCTTGACGGAAAGTATGTCGCGTTCGGCGTCTCGCCGAACGGCTCCGAAAAGGACGTCACGCACGTGGTCCGGGTCTCGGACGGGAAGCTGCTGCACGAGACAATTTCGCGCACGCGCTTCGGCGTCACCGGCTGGCGCGTCGACGGTAAAGCCTTTTTCTACAATCGTCTTCCCGTCACGCACGCAAACGCGCCGCCGGCAGAACGCGATCAACGGCCGATCGTGTATCTCCACGTCCTGGGCACGAACGTCGCTCACGATCGCCCCGTTTTCGGTATCGACGTGAATCGCAACGTCCCGATGGTACCGACGGACATCGGTGAGGTAGCAGAGACTCCTGGTTCGCGATGGGTGCTCGGCATCATCGCCCACGGCGTACGCAACGAAGTCACGATCTATGCCGAGACAATCACCGACCTCAATGCGCACCGGGGTGCTTGGCGCAAGATCGTCGACGTCGCGGACGAGGTTACCGGGGCGGCCGCTCAAGGCGACACACTGTATCTGCAGACGCATCACAATGCGCCAAACTATAAAGTGATCGCGATCAACATGGCGCACCCCAATATTGCGCGCGCCAGATCGATCGTCGCAGCCGACGCGCATCGCGTCATCGAAGGTATCGACATCGCGCGCGACGGCGTGTACGTACAACGTCGAGACGGCGGAACCGGCGAGCTGCTGCGCCTGCACGTCACGCGAAACGGTAAAGCCTTCCCGGCCGGCACCGTACGCTTACCCTATGACGGCAACGTCGTCGCCGCCACCACCGACCCGCGCGAAGACGGTATCACCTTCGGCCTCACCTCATGGACGCAAACGCTGCTGTATTACACGACGCGTTCGGATTTGACCGCGTTCGACACAAAGCTGAAGCCGCCGTATCCGATCAAGGCGACCGATTACGTCGCTCGAGAGGCAAAGGCACGCAGTGCTGACGGCACGATGGTTCCGCTGTCGATCGTCTTCCGGAAAGGCATCGAGCTCGACGGCTCTCATCCGGCATATCTGGAAGGCTACGGCGCGTACGGCATCACGATCACGCCATACTTCGATGCTACGCGGCTCGTTTGGCTCGAGCATCGCGGCGTCTATGCGGTCTGCCATCCGCGCGGTGGCGGCTGGTACGGCGAAGCGTGGCATCGTGCCGGCATGATCTCCACAAAGCAGCACACGGTGCAAGACTTCATCGCGTGCGCGCACTACCTGATCGATCATCATTACGCCAATTCGGCGCATCTCTCCGGCGAAGGCACGAGCGCCGGCGGGATAACGATCGGCGACGCAATCGTCCAAGAGCCGAAGCTTTTCGCCGCAGCGCTCGACATCGACGGCGTCACGGATGCCCTGCGCAGCGAGAACGAGCCGGGCGGGCCGGCGAACGTTCCGGAGTTCGGGTCGATCAAGACGCGTGCAGGTTTTCTCGCGCTCTACCAGATGGATGCGTACGTGCACGTCGACAATGGGACGCCGTATCCGGCAGTCATGATCAACGCCGGCATGGACGATCCGCGCGTCAGTCCGGTCGAGATGGCGAAGTTTGCCGCGCGGTTGCAAGCCGCATCCAGCAGCGGCAGACCGGTCCTGCTGCGCGTCAGCTACCACGAAGGACACGGATTGCTCGGCGCGAGCCGCTCGCAAAGCGAAGATCTCATCGCGGACGAGTTCTCGTTCTTGCTATGGCAGCTAGGCGATCCGGCTTTTAAGTCGATTTCCAGACGCATCGCGCGCGGACAGGATGTCATCCCGAGCGTAGGGCTTCGTAGAAGCCCGTAGTCGAGGGACAGCGAAACACCTCACCATGAAGTGGTACTTTGAACCAGGTCACAGCGCGGCCGAATTTCGCGCGCGGCACATGATGGTGACGTGGGTGCGCGGGTCGTTCAAAAATATCCATGGCAGTCTCGAATTCGACCCCGATCGTCCATCGGAGCTGCGCGTCGAGACGACGATCGATGCAACCAGCTGCTGGACCGGAGAGTCTGCGCGCGACGCGCACTTGAAGAGTGAAGATTTTCTCCACTGCGAGCGTTATCCGACCATTACGTTCAAGAGTAACAGCGTCGACGAAGTCGGACCCGCTGACTACCGCATCGGCGGCGACCTCACGATTCGTGGCGTGACGAAGCCGGTCGTGCTGACCATGCGACACCTCGGGATGTGGCAGACCCCCTGGTGGGAAGACGGCGTCGACAAAGGGCCCAAGCTCCGCGCTGGCTTCACCGGTCATACGCAAATCAATCGCTTCGATTTCGGCGTGAATTGGCAAAGCGATCTGCCGAGCGGCGGCATCGTCGTCAGCCGCGACGTCGATATTATCCTGGACGTCGAGGCAATCAGGGAAGACTAAGCTAGCGTCTTACGGCGTCGCGTAGCGACCCGAATCGGCGTAGGCAACAAAGCGCGTGTACTCGGGCTGGAAGAGCAGCTTGAGCGTACCCGTGCGGCCGTTACGATGTTTCGCGAGAATCAGCTCCGTGAGCCCCGGATCGGCCGTCTCTTTGTTGTAATAATCTTCGCGATACAAGAACGCAACGATATCCGCTTCCTGTTCGATGGCCCCCGAATTATGCGTCACGATGTCGTCGACACAGAAATTGTGCAGTTCGGCGACTGTGATGTCGTATACGGATTCGACACCCGTCGGCTCTACCGTACCAATGCGATCCCACAAAATATCAAAACCTACGATATTCGTGACGTCAACTTTGTCTAGCACAGCTAAGCCGGTTCGCTGTCCCTCGACTTCGTTTACCCTGAGCGTAGCGCCGGAGGCGCGAAGTCGAATGGGCTCGGGATGACAACGATAACGCTCCGACTCTTTAGGCACCGCTATGAAACTGCCGACGGGAATATCGCGCAGTTCTTTCCAACTGGATACCGTTCGGAATCGGTGACCGCCGGTGCAGCGGATAGTTCGGCCGCTTTCCGTCGCGACGCGATAAACTTGCTGTTCTCCGACAACCCATGCGTCGGTTATTGGTCGTCGTACGAGCTCCAAGTGCTCGTCGACCGCCCAGACATTGAACCGCAACCTATTTTCGACGATATCTTTCACCGCAATGCGTTCGCCGGTATCGGCGTTTGCGATCAGGGCATCGCCTGCCAAACAATCCCGCAAGTCTGAAAGCATCGGACGTTTGTCTTGGCGCGATTCGACGGCACGATTGAGCTGCGCCGCCGCAATGATCGGAACTTCGAGATCTTTTGCCGTCTGCTTGAGCATGCGGCAGATCTCGGAGATTTCTTCGTTACGCGTCGCGCCTTTGGAGAGCTGTCCCGGCCGCACGAGCTGCAAATAGTCGATGAGAATGAGCCCGAGGCCGTTCGAGGATGCTTTCAGGCGGCGGCAACGGCTGCGAATCTCCGTTACGGTGATCGCGCCGGAATCGTCGAGATAAATGGGCAGCGAGGAGAGCTGGCTCATCGCCTCGCTCAACACTGTCCACTCGGAGTCGTGAATGTTGCCGCGCTTGAGCTTCTGCGAATCGAGCCGCGCCGCCGATGCGAGCAGCCGCTGCACCAATTCCTCGTTCGTCATTTCGAGCGAAAAGACGGCGATGGGCTTGCGGTCGATGCGCGCGGCCTCGCCGGCGATCGTGAGCATCATCGACGTTTTTCCCATGCCCGGCCTGGCCGCCAAAATGATCAAATTTCCAGGCTGAAAACCGGCCGTGTGCTCGTCGAGGTCGCGAAAACCGGACGTAATTCCCGTGCGATCGCCGCGCTGACTGAACAGACGATCCAGATTGTCGAAAACCGGCTTGAGCATCTGCGAAACCGGCGTGAATTTGCCGTGCTGCTCCCGCCGGCCGACCTCATAGACGATCTGTTCGCTCGAATCGATCGCGCCTTCGACGTCGTCTTCGCCTTCGTAGCCGATTCGCGTGATTCGCGTACCCGCGTGAATGAGTCCGCGCAGCGACGATTTCTCGCGCACGATGTTAGCGTAGTATTCCGCAGACGCTGCCGTCGGAACGGTGTCCATGAGCGACGTCAAATACGCGAGGCCGCCGACTTTCTCGAGATGCCCGCGCCGCTTGAGTTCTTCCGAAAGCGTGATCTTATCGAGCGGTTCGCCGCGCTCGTACAACGTAAGCAACGCGATGTAGATCGTTTCGTGCATCGCCGCGTAAAAGTCCGCGGGCTCGATCACCTCGGCAACCGTCGCCATCATTTCGCGATCGACCAAGATCGAGCCGAGCAGCGCCATCTCCGCCTCGAGATTTTGAGGCGGGATTCGATCGACGGCGCCGGCAGTCATCGAGCGCGAGTTCGACGCAGGTTCCGGGGGACCCGCATGCCTCGCGCGCGTTCGGGAGCGTCGAGTCCGTACGCTGCCAGCGCTTCTTGCACAGTGGAGACCGGAATGACGTCGAGTCCGAGCGTCGTGCGGTCGAGCTCGCGCGCGTTTTCCTTCGGGATCACGATCGCGCGCATTCCCGCTTGCCGCGCTGCGTAAAGTTTCTCAATCACGCCGCCGACGGGACGAATCCGGCCTTGAATCGAGATCTCGCCGGTGACGGCGACGTTCTGCGGCAACGCGCGCTTGGTTAGCGCCGAATACGTTGCAAGAAATATCGCAAGCCCAGCCGACGGACCGTCGATGTTGCCGCCGCCGATCACGTTAACGTGCAAATCGTAGTCGGCAAGATCGATTCCCGCGAGCGTTCGCAGCACCGCCGCCGCGTTGAAGACGCTGTCCTTTGCCATCGTGCCGGCAGTCTCGTTGAAGCGCACCGCGCCTTTGCCAGCCTGCGCGGCGCGAAACACGATTGCCTCGATCTCGATCAGGCTTCCAAGATAATGCAGGACCCCAAGGCCAAAGCTCTTACCGACCTCGCGCGTCCGGCGCGCCTTCACCGGCGTGTGCGGCAGCATCCGCCCCGACTGCACGACGGCCAGAATGTCGTCCGCAGAAATCACCGGCTTGCGCTTGCTCTTGCGCTGGCGCACGAGCGCCAATCCGAAGGCATCGGCCAGGATCTGCACGGCCTTACGGCCTTCGATGGTGTACGAGGCGATCAGCTCGGCAACGGCTTTCGAGCAGCGCGCGCCGAGACGCTTCGCGGCCGACGTGACGATCGTCGTGACTTGCGCCTGCGTGAGCGGTTGGAAATGCACCGCAGCGGTGCGCGAGAGAATTGCGGGGTCGATTTCTTCGGGTTCGCGCGTCGTCGCGCCGATCAGCACGAAATCGGCTGGCGCGCCGTCCTTGAAGAGCTTGCGCACGTACGCCGGAACGCCCGGATCGCTCTCGTCGTAGTACGACGACTCAAAGGTGACTCGCTTGTCCTCGAGCACTTTCAGCAACTTGCTCTGCAGGAGCGGATCCATTTCGCCGATCTCGTCGATGAACAGGACACCGCCGTGCGCTCGCGTCACCAGCCCGAGCTTCGGCTCAGGAATCCCGCTCTCGGCAAATTCTTTGCGCGAACCCTGATAGATCGGATCGTGCACGCTGCCCAGGAGCGGATTCGTCGTCTCGCGCGGATCCCAGCGCAGCGTCGCGCCGTTCGCTTCGACAAACGGCGCGCTCGCGGCAAACGGTCCGTGCTTGAGGCGTTTGACTTCCTCGAGCACGAGACGCGCGACCGTCGTTTTACCGACCCCAGGCGGCCCGAAGAGAATCACGTGCTGTGGAAACGGCGACGCCATCTTAGCGAGCAACGAGCGCACCGCGAGGTCTTGCCCGACGACTTCGCCGAGCGACCGCGGCCGCAATTGCATGAGCGCAGAGTCCGAAAGCGAGCGGCCTTCGAGCTCTCCAAGTTCTTGCAGCTTCTTCTGCGTCGCGGGCGTCTCGGGACCGAGATCGTCTTTGAGCGCTTCGAGTTTGATCTCGCGCAAATAGTCGTTGTGCCGGGCCGCCATCTTGGCGTTGATCTTGCGATCGAGATTGTCTTCGACCGTGCGCTGCGCCATCAGCTCGGCGAGGCCTTCTTCGAGCTCCTCGAGCTTTTGGCGATAGTTCGCCGGCACCGGCGGCACGATCGTGGGGTCTTCGAAGACGAGCCGCTGCAGGGCGTGAATCCGGTCGCCGACGCGATCGCTGCGCATGCCTTTGAGCGCGCCGAGTTTTCCGGCACGCAGCACGATTTTCTCTGCGCCTAAGACGGTTGCGAGAACGTCATATAGCGCATCGACGTGACGGCGCAGCTCTTCTTCTCCGCCGTGCTTCCGTCGAAAGCGGCGAACGTATCGTTCTTTGTCGCTCGATTCAGCCAATTGCGCTAAGCCGCGACGACCTCCACGGTCGTCTTGGCGGTGACGTTGTTGCCGAGCCGCACTTCGACGGGATAACTACCGAGCGCTTTGATCGGCGACTTTAGCTCGATCTTGTGGCGATCGAGCTCGACGTCGAAATTCTTGTGAATCGCATCCGCGATCTGCGCGTTGGTAATCGTGCCGAACAGCTTGCCGTTGCCGCCGGCGCGCGCCGGAACGGACAGCGGCTTACTTTCGATCAGCCGGGCGAGCTCTCGCGCCTGCGCGAGATCCTCGGCTTGCCGTTTGGCCTTAGCTTTTTTCTGCTGTTCCAGCGATGCAACGGCGCCGGACGATGCCTCGGCCGCGAGCTTCTTTGGAATCAGGTAGTTATTGGCATAACCTTCAGCGACCTCAACGATCGCGCCGGTCTTGCCCAGCGACTTCACGTCGCTCAAGAGAATGACTCGCATCTTTTCTTTAGAGCTTATTCCGCAACGAAGGGCAGCAGCGCGATGGTTCGCGCGCGTTTGACTGCGGTCGTGAGACCGCGTTGGTGTTTAGCACAGTTTCCGGAAATGCGACGCGGCAAGATCTTTCCGCGCTCGGAGATGTATTTGCGCAGACGCGTCGCGTCCTTATAGTCGATGCCTTCGACTTTTTCCACACAGAAATTGCAGACTTTGCGTTTCGGACGGCGTTCTTTCTTCGCCGACGTACGTTTCTTGGGAGCTGCCATTAGCCAGTTTTCCTTTGCATGTAGGTGGATAACGGCCGAGACGGGCTCGGCCCTACACATGTCCCGCTCAGGACAAGTGCCCGACAAAAAAGCCGCCGGGCCGTCCAGCCCGCGACTCGTCTGCGAGAACCGTGGACGAGTATAGCGCATCGCATAGGCGAGGGGCTAGTCCCGGCCGGCGAGCAGCTCCGAAAAATCGGTGACCTTGAGCCGCTCCTCGCGCCCCGCCTTCTGCCCCAGCTCGCGCTCGTAACGGTCGATCGCGAGCCAGTCCTCCCAGAGGCACACCCGCACGCCGCGCGAGCGCAGCAGTGCGTCCAATGCCTCTTCCGTGGCCTCGGGCGCCTTCGGCAGCTTGGGCAGGTCTTCGAGGATTGCGCGCGCCGTCTCGGCTGCGTCCGCCTTGTTCGTGCCGATCACGCCGCTCGGCCCGCGCTTGATCCAGCCGGCGACATATTGGCCTACGACCTGCTCGCCGGTCTCGTTGACGACCCGCCCGCCTTTGTTGCTGATTAAGTGCGCACGCTTGTCGAACGGCAAACCGGGCAGCGGGATTCCGCGATATCCGACCGCGCGAAAGACCATTCCGACGTCGATCGCCTCGCGTACGCCCGTCCCGACGGCGCTTTCGTTTTCATCCAGGCGATTGCGCTCGAGCACGAGCTGCCGAACGCGGTCTGTGCCGGTTATCTCAATCGGCGACGCGAGAAAAACCAGATGGACGCGCCGCGGCCGCCCCTCCGGCGCCTTTGACGCAAATCCGCGAAGCACGTCGAGATTGCGCTGCAGCGCGCTCTTCGAAGCGACCGTTTTGGCGCTGGCTTCGTCTAGCTCCAGCTGCGCCGGATCGATGACGAGGTCGGCGTTCTCGATTTCGCCGAGCTCTCGCAGCTCGGGCGTCGTGAATTTCGCCTGCGCCGGCCCGCGCCGGCCGATCAGATAGATGTCGCGTACGCGGCTTTTCTCGAGCGCTTCGATGACGTAATCGGGGACGTCGGTCGGGCGCAATTCGTCGACGTGTTTCGCGAGAATGCGCGTCACGTCGATCGCGACGTTTCCGACGCCGATGACGGCGACGGCTTCCGCATCCAGCGTGATTCGCCGCGAGTGCTGATCCGGATGGCCGCTGTACCACGCGACAAATTCGGTTGAAGAGAAATTTCCGTCAAGGTCTTCGCCGGGTATGCCGAGCGCGCGATCGACCGCGGCACCGACCGCGTAACCCGCGACGTCGTAGTGCCGCTGCACGTCTTCTAGGGTGAGATCGATACCGTATGCGACGTTGCCGAGAAAGCGCACGCGCTCGTCTTCGAACGTCTTCGCAAACGTGTTGATGACCGACTTGATCTTCGGATGATCGGGCGCGACGCCATATCGGACGAGACCGTACGGCGCCGGCAGCCGGTCGATGATGTCGATCGAGAGCGGCCCGGGATGCGCCTTGAGCAGCGCATCGGCGAGAAACAGCCCCGACGGACCTGCGCCAAAGATTGCAACACGCAGCGGCCGCGCCGTTTCGGATGACATGTAAGCGTGGCTACGGAAACCTTACCACCGTTCCTGCGATGATAGGTGCTGTCA
>JBOHTT010000255.1:0-2112 GCA_050733775.1 Vulcanimicrobiaceae bacterium | reverse complement strand
ATGGCATACTGGGTGGGATCGCGCATGCCGAGCTTGGCGGCGATCTGCGCGAGCCGCTCGCGCGAGTCGAGATAGGCGATGCGATCGTCGAGGCGTTGCACCTCGCCGGTCAGCTGCGCTTTCTGCGCTTCGGCAGCGGCGAGCTGATAATTCATGCTCGTGAGTCCGGTCGTAAGCAGCACGTACAGCATCACGGGTGCGAGCACGAGCGCGAGCACGATCAGCACTTTGCCGCTGGCGCCGTAGTGCAGCTGCAGCGCACGCCGGCGGCGTCGCCGTGTCGCATGCACGGCAACGCGCGGCCGGCTGACCCGGTAGCGTTCTAATTCTTCAGGAAACAGTTGCGGCGCAATCATACGATGCGCTCTGCGACGCGCAGCTTCGCGCTGCGCGAACGAGGATTTTCGCGGACTTCTTTCATGCTGGCAACGATTGGTTTTTTCACGAGTGGCTTCAAAAGCGGATCGGAACGCATCGAGTTCTTGACGATGCGATCTTCAAGTGAGTGGAATGAGATGGCGACGAGCCGTCCGCCGGGACGCAGCACGCGCGTCGCGGCATCGAGGCCTTCTTGCAGCGCGCCGAGCTCGTCGTTGACGGCGATGCGCAGCGCTTGAAAGGTGCGCGTGGCGGGGTGAATCCGCTCGCGCTTGCCGGGAATGTGCACGGCAGCGCTGACAATGCGCGCCAGCTCGCCGGTCGTGCGCGGAAGATGACGTTTGATCGCGTGCGCGATCTTGCGCGACGCGCGCTATTCGCCGAATTTAAAGATCGCATCGGCCAGCTCGCGTTCGGACGTGCGCGCGATGAAATCTGCGGCCCCGAGTCCTTGCGAGGCGTCCATGCGCATGTCGAGCGGCGCGTCCGCGGCGAACGAAAAGCCGCGCTCAGCCATGTCGAGCTGCATGGAGGAGACTCCCAGATCGAAGAGCACGCCGTCGACCGGCGTGAGCTTGCGGAATTCCAGCGCCCCATCGAGATGGCGAAAGTTTCCGCGGATGAGGATGAAGCGCGGATCGGAAGGGACGCCGGCGCGCGCGTGTACCGACGGGTCGACGTCGAAGGCCGCGAGCTTCCCCCGCGCGTCGAGGCGCGCGAGGATCGCGCGCGAATGGCCGCCGGCACCGAACGTCGCGTCGACGTACGTGCCGCCGGGGCGCAGCGCCAGCGCATCCAGCGCTTCCTTTAAGAGGACGGAACGATGGCCGGCCTCCATGCATCAGTACAGCCCCAGCTCGGAGACGAATTTTGCCACGTCGTCGCCGTCCAGGGGACCCTCGGGATAGCGTTCTTTCGCCCAGATCTCGATGCGCGTCAGCGAGCCGACGGTGACGACGTCGCGCTTGATTCCGGCGTAGGTGCGTAGGGGCGGCGGAATCGCGAGCCGGCCTTGCGGATCGCACGTCGCTTCTTCGGTATTTGCGAAAATGTGGCGGACCATTTGACGGTAGTGCGCATCCTTGCGGGGCGCCGCTTGAAGCTTTTGGCAGAACTCGTCCCAAGCCGAGGCGGGGTACAGCGCAAGGCACGGGTCGGGCTCCGCGATCGTCAGGTAGAAGCCGGCGCCGAGGCGTTCGCGGAAGCGTGCGGGCACGACGAGCCGGCCCTTATCGTCAAGGGCGTGCTCGACGGACCCTGAAAAACGCGGAACCTCCGCTGGCACAGCTCGCTCTTACCCCACCTAGCGCCATTAGCTACCACTTCCGACCACTATACGCCACAAGAGAACCCGACGGCAAGGTGAGACGTGGGACGAACATATGTTCGCATGATTCGTTGGTCTCGTACGCCAGTGAGGACTCGGCTTTCATAAGTCCAAAGTTAGACGAGTTTCGCGTATAGCGTCGAGCCGTGGTACGATCGCGACTTTATGCCGACCGCCGTCGAGGCGCTACGCGCGATAAATGGCGGATCGCGACATCACGAATCTTCATTGTTTTTGCGAGCCCTTATTACTTGCGGAGGCTCTCGCAGACATGGAACTCGACGCGATACTTATTCGAGCCCACTCGCCGTGTTATTGTTGTGCTGTATGAGGTCCCGCAAGAAGACCTGCATCGCTCCCACCTGATGCTGGCAGCGCGAACAAACATCGATTCTTCGGATTGACGT
>JBOHTT010000254.1:0-8406 GCA_050733775.1 Vulcanimicrobiaceae bacterium | reverse complement strand
CGTCACTTTGGTAGACCTTGGTGGGCGCTTTCTTCGAAAACTTCATCGGCGGAATCGTTTGATTCACGCGATAGTTCCACGACACGTCCGTGACGAGATCCTTGATGCGCTTGAACGTGCGCAGCGGCGAGACCGTGATCGGCTGGCTGAGATCGAGGTCGACGACGCGCGTTTTGCACTGAAGGCGCGGCTTGCCGTTGATTTCCGCCGAGCACGAGCCGCATCGCGCGGCTTTGCAGTTCCAGCGGATCGCGAGGTCGGGGGCCTGCTCTTTCTGCACCTGGATGACCGCGTCGAGCACGACCATGCCCTCGGCGTAGGGGATCTCAAAATCTTCGAAACGGCCTTCGCTTTCGCCGGCTTCGCCGCGATTGATTCTGACCGTAATCTTATCGGGGTGCGCCTTGGCCTCGCCGTTCACGCTTGTTGCACCGTCGTGTGTACCACGGTTTCTCCCTTTGCGAGCTCGGCCAGCTCATCCGGCATGGCCTCGCGGTTGACGAATGTCGCTTCGATCTTGCCGCCGACGAGGCGCGACACGACGTTGACTTTCTCCAGCTCTTCGCTCGTCTTGGGGAAATCGACGCGCGTGTGCGCGCCGCGGCTCTCTTTGCGCATCAGCGCGTGCGTGGCAATGGTTTCCGCAACGAGCGTCATGTTTTTCAGATCGATAGCGGCGTGCCAGCCTGGATTGTACTGGAGCGTGCCCGTCGCACGGGCGTTGCCGGCACGTTCCCGCATCCCACGAATCGCTGCGAGGGCCTCCGCGAGCTTTTGCTCGGAGCGATAGACGCCGACTTCCGTCATCATCATATTCTGCAGCTGCTCTTGTACCGCGAACGGATTGTCGCCGGTATTTTGGAACGGCGCGAGCATGTCGCGCTCCGCCTCGGCGATAACCGAATCCGAAACCTCGCCGCGACGCGGCGCGTCCTTCGCATATTTTGCAGCCGCTGCTCCCGCGCGCGCCCCGAAGACGAGCAAATCCGAAAGTGAATTGCCGCCCAGGCGATTGGCGCCGTGCATTCCGCTCGATGCTTCACCGCACGCGTAGAGGCCGGGAACGTTCGTCGCTTCAGTCTCGGCGTCGACGCGAATGCCGCCCATCATATAATGGGTGGTCGGGTAGACCTCCATCGGTTCTTTTGTGATGTCGACATCGGCGAATTCTTTGAATTGCATGTACATGGACGGAAGCTTTGCCTTGATGAAGTCCGCCGGTTTGTGTGCGATGGAGAGAAACGCGCCGCCATGCGGCGAGCCGCGGCCCTCTTGAACTTCCGTATAAATGGATCGCGCGACGACGTCGCGTGTCGAGAGCTCCATGCGCTTGGGATCGTAGCGCTCCATAAAGCGCTCGCCCTTGCTGTTCGTGAGCAAACCGCCCTCGCCGCGCACGCCTTCGGTGACGAGCAAACCTCGCACGCTGGGTGGCCATACCATGCCCGTGGGATGGAATTGCACGAACTCCATGTCCATGAGCTCCGCGCCGGCACGAAATGCGAGCGCCAGACCGTCGGCCGTTCCTTCCCACGAATTGGACGTAACGGAGAATATGCGTCCGATACCGCCGGTCGCAATGATGACGGCCGGCGCTTCCCATACGACGACCTCACCTTTTTCGCGATCGTAACCGACCGCGCCGACGATCGCGTCGTCTTGCCGCAGGAGCGTGGTCACCGTGTGTTCGGCAAAAACCGTGATGCCGTGTGCGACGGCCGCGTCTTGCAGCGTGCGGATCAGCTCGAGACCCGTACGATCGCCGACCTGCACGAGGCGCTTGTAGGTGTGGCCGCCGAAGTTGCGTTGGAGGATGCCGCCTTGATCGGTGCGATCGAAGACGGCGCCCCACCGCTCGAGGTTTTCAATCTCTTTCGGCGCTTCTTGCGCGTGATAGAGCGCCATCTTCCAATTGTTCAGATACTTTCCGCCGAACATCGTATCGTGGAAATGTGTCTTCCAGTCGTCGCGCGCGTCGCTGCTTCCGATGGCGGCAGCGATGCCGCCCTCAGCCATGATCGTGTGCGCTTTGCCGAGCAGCGACTTGCTCACGACGATGACGTTGGCACCGTTTTCTTGCGCCGCAATTGCAGCGCGCAGTCCTGAGCCGCCGGCACCGATGATCAGAACGTCCGCCTTGTGGCGGCTAGCGGCCATTGGAGTTAGAACAACCTCGGGTCGGCGATGATGCCGGCGGCGCATAGCCGCACGTACAAGTCCGCGATCACGACGCTGAAGAGGCTCGTCCACGCATAGAATTGATGGCGTGAATTAAACAGCGTAACGCCGAGCCACATCTTGCGGCGCGCCTCACCCAGAGGAGCGCAGGAGAAGCAGCGGACGTTCCCGCCCACTAAGCTGCGCAGCGCGTGACAGCCGAACGTGAAGCCGGAAAGCAGAATCACGTTCCCAAGCAAAACCAAGCTGCCGAGACCTACGCCGAAATGACCGTCGAAGTCGAATGCGCGCACGACGTCGGCCCACAAGAACGCGAGGACCACGATCGACGCGTATAACGCCCAGCGGTGAAGAATCGGCAGCCACGAAAGCGGCGGACGCAATTCACCGGTGTACGTGCGGCGCGGTTCGCTTACGGCGCAAGCGGGTGGACTCAGAAACAGCGCGCGATAATACGCTTTGCGGTAGTAGTAGCAGCTGACTCGGAATAAACCGGGAATCCACGCAACGACGATTGCAGGCGAAATCGGCACGTTGAAATACGGCGAGTAGAACGGCGAGATGTACGGGCCGTAGCGATAATCCGTGCCGATAAGAATTGCGTACGTCGAATACGCGATCAAAACGACGAGCGCGATACCGGTTACGAGCGGTTCGATCCACCATCGATCGACGCGCTCCGTGGCACCGATTCCCGGCAGCCCAACATGGGCTTCGCGAACGGCTATTTTAGGTATCGCCACGCCCGCGATATACCCAGGGAAATTGCTGGTTCCTTCTATTAGTAAGCGTTGCTACAAACGTCTGGAAAGCGGCTTTTGTCGCTTGTGCTTCGTTTCGGAGCGACGCCGAAGCCAACCTCGTTTCCATCGGCACCGCACTGCGCGATCTTATTCCGATGGCCTTCCGCCTCGGGCTGCCCAGTCCGCGTCAGCGATCTGTGCAATTAGCGCATCAATCTCATCGACGAAGAGCATGTGCTCTGACAAAGGAATAATCCCCACGCTGACACGCTGGTTACCGGGATCCGATGTCTTTGTTGAACCACAGGGCCAGCCATATGGCATAGTTGTTCGTCATTATAGCGTCGTGACGCGACGTCAAGGATATCGCTTTCGGCTCAAACCAAAGCAGCGCGATGACTTGCTATTGCGCCGGTTTCTTGGCTGTTCACGTTTTGTATGGAATACCGTGCTCGCCATGAACGAGTTACGGTCGGAGCGCGGCGAGGAGCGCTTAGGATACGCTACGATGTGCGGCTATCTTGTATACCTCAAAGGCGAGTATCCGTTCTTGCGCGAGGCGTATTCCCAGTCATTACAACACACGCTCAAGGACCTTTCGCGGGCCTATCAGCGAGCATTTGACCCGAATTTGCTGGCCCGGTTGCCACGCTTCAAGAAACGCGGAAGTCTGGCCGGCATTCACTTTCCACAAGGCTTTCGGATTCACGGCCAAGCCGTCTACTTGCCGAAGATCGGCTGGATCGGGTTTCGCAAGAGTCGCGAGATCGAAGGAAACATTAAGAACGTCACCGTTTCATCTGACGGCCGTGACTGGTACGTGGCCATCCAGACCGAGCGCGAGACGGAAGAGCCGCTGCATCGCGCACGGTCTGCAGTCGGTATCGACCTTGGCGTGGCACGGTTCGCTGCGCTTTCCGACGGAACGTTCATCGACGGTGCTAACGCCTTCAAGAGGCTCGAGGGACGCCTCGCTCTTCTGCAGCGCCGACTGAGCCGCAAACGCAGGTTCTCGGCAAATTGGTGCAAGACCAAAAACATCGTCTTGCGAGTGCATCGCAAAATAGCAAATGTCCGCAACGATTTCTTGCACAAAGCCAGCACGACGATCAGCAAAAACCACGCGCTCGTCGTGCTGGAAGACCTCCACATCACCAATATGACGGCTTCGGCCCGTGGCAACGTCCAACGGCCCGGCGGAAACGTACGCGCAAAAAGTGCGCTCAACCGTCGGATTCTCGATCAAGGCTGGGGTGAGTTCCGGAGGCAGCTCGGCTACAAGCTTGCTTGGAGTGGAGGCGCGCTGCTGCTTGTGGATCCACGTGGTACGAGCCGGACCTGCAGCAAGTGCGGCGACGTGAGCGCTGAAAGCCGGCAAACGCAAGCGGCGTTTCGATGCGTCGCTTGCGGACACGCGTGTAACGCCGACACGAATGCTGCTATGAATATCCTACGAAGGGCCGGGCAGGCCCGGATCGCCTGTGGAGATTCGTCATTGGACGGGTCGGCGAAACAGGAAGCTCAGCTCGTCGCGCGAGCGCGGGTGGAAGAATCCTCCGGCAGTGAAGCCGGGGAGCATGTCAAGGCTTGCCCGTTAATGCTTCGCGCATGCGATGTTTGGTGTACGTCGCTTCCAGCGGCGGTAATACGAGCGGAGCTTTCTCCGGCGAAATTTTGATCACCGTGAAAATCGGCCCGTCCGCACGCCGAATGCGCGGAAGCGCGGCGTCGAGCTCGGCTTGCGTGTATACCGTCTCGACCGCGCTGATTGCGCAGGCGCGTGCGACTGCGGCAAGGTCGACGCCGTGTGCGGTGTGCGTCGGCTGTGCGCCGGTTTCGAGGTAAACTTGATTGTCGAGTACGACGACCGCCAAGTTCTTCGGCGCGGCGACGCCGATCGTTGCCAGCACGCCAAGCGCCATGAGGAGCTCGCCGTCGCCGGTGATGACGAGCGCGCGTTTCTTCGGTTGCGCGAGCGCAAGACCAAGTCCGATCGCGGCGGCACTGCCCATCGCGCCGTTGAGATAAAAGTTCATCGGGTGGTCGCCGGCGGCGGCCAAGTCCCAGCACGGGCTGCCGATGCCTGAAACGCACAGGACGTCGTTGCCCCGATCGTCGACGAGCGCTTTGACGACGCTGCGACGATCCAGCGTCAAACGTGGGGTGGCTGTTGCAGTAGTCATGCTGTTGCGAACTTCTTCGTGCCAATGAGGTGTTGCGTTAACAAAACGGCGACCGGGACGGAACTCAAGAACGCGAGCCAACTCGCTTTCTCAACGGTTTCCCGAACTTCTTCGGCTTCGTTCGCTTCGTAAACGATGACGCCCATCGCCTCGAGCACCGCGCGCGTCGCTTGTCCCATCGGAACTTGCCACGGCATGCCTTCGCCCCACGTTCCGCGCATCGATACGATTGCGAGCAACGGGAATTTTCCGTGCTTCACGGCGGACAGCGCATTCATGCAATTGCCGACACCGCTGGATTGAATCAGCAGCGCGCCGCGCTCGCCGCCAAGCCACGAGCCGATCAACATGCCGACGCCCTCTTCCTCGGTCGTGAGCGTCACGGTTTTCATGGTTTTGTCGGCTTCGCAGTGCTTGATGAGCTTCGCGTGTCCGCCATCCGGTACGTGGACGACTTGGCGGATGTCGTTTTCGCGGAAAACTTCGTAAATTTGATCGCGCCAATCAACGGCGCCGTTTGTTGCCATGCGCGTTCTTTTTTCCCGAAGGTCAGTCGCACCTCGCGGGTACGATATCTGCGAACCGCAAAGGAAACGAACGTGACGCCCGCCGTGCTTGCAGACCAAGCTTCGAAAAATTTCGCCGCGCCGGTGAGCGTGCAGGTTTGCCAGCTCGACATGGCCTGGGGGCCGCCGATGGCGCCTGCCGCACCGGGCCCGCTCGTGCAAGGCGTGAGCGTGAAGTTCGTTAACGACGCGAGCATCGCCGCCACGTCCGTCGTCTTCAAAGTAACGTACAACGGCCGCACCGACACGATCGTAGACAAAGGCAAGTTCAGCCCGGGTGTTCCGATCGTGGCGCGCTTCAACAACTTCGCCCGCCTCGATTATTGGCGGCCGGAGCCGGACGCGTGCTCGCTGGCCGAAGTCGATTTCGCCGACGGGACCGTGTGGCGGCCGGCCGCAAAATCGGCCAAATAAAGGTAGAAAGCCGGGCTCGGCCCCCTTAGGGGCGGGTTAAAGCCTGACGCAGGTCTCCTAGAAATGGAGGACGACCTGGCTCTGTAGCATATTTGTAAAGGCATTGCACACGTTTCACGTCACACGACGGCGGCGCGTGGACCGAGGTAGGCAAGCCCCTGCTTGTTCTCGGATGCCACGGGCTGCGTAGCCGTGTCCGCGAAAAAACATCCACAAAAGGGGATGAAAACGTGAAGTTACTTCGACACTTCGGTCGAGCGATCGCCGTTCTCGGCGTGCTTGCGCTTTGCGCAACGCCCGCTATGGCGGCCGGAAACTCGGCCTCACAGTCCGCACCCGTTGCGACGGTTGCGGCGGCCGGCGCAGGACCACAAGAGGTTGCGCAGGCGAATCCATTCGCAGACGTTCCGCCCAACAGTTGGGCATATCAGGCCATCGCGAAATTGGCAAGCGAAGGTCTGATCAAGGGTTATCCGGACGGTCAATTCAAGGGGCAACGTCCGATCACTCGCTACGAAGCTGCGGTGCTTGTCAACCGCGTCGTCGACTATCTGGAAGCGAAGATTTCCGCAGGCCAGAAAGTCTCGGCCGATGACATGGCGACCGTCAAAGCGCTCGTCGACCAGTTCGGTCCCGAGCTCAAGGCGGTGCAAGCGCATCTGAACGACCTCGATACGAAGGTGAACAGCCTGAGCACGCAGGTCGCGACGAACACCAGCACGCTCCGTCGTCAGCAATTCCATCTGTACTACTTCCTCCGCGCGCCGGGCGAGTATCGTCAGACAGATGCCGCCTTCACAACGGCGGGCGTCGGATGCTCGGCGGCTACGCCGTGCGCACTCAAGGGCGGCACGAAGCTGGCTTTTGGTAACGCTCTGGGCGGCGGCCCGGACGCAGTCGGACCGAACGCCGGATTCTCCGGTCAGAACACGACTGGGTCTGCGTACCAAGTGCTGCGCATGGTCTTCAACGGCAGCATCGATAGCCAATGGAGCTACGCCATCCGCTTGGAGAACCGGTATTATCTCGATAACCCGGGTAACGGCGCGGCCGCGTTCGGCGGCGTCAGCTCGTCCAGTCCGAACTTCTGCACGAGCGCAGCGTGCACGTCGCCGGGTGACTATCCGGCTAACACCTCGCTGCGTCTCAACTACGCGTATGGCAAGTACACGTCGCCGAGCGGATTCCAAGCGACGTTCGGCCGGATTCTGCCTCTCGAAGGGCTTAGCGATTTGGGCGGACAGCTTCTGGGTCTGGCATGGGCCGACTACTTCAACGGCGCACAGCTCGGCTACATCAAGCACGGTCTGCAAATCGAAGCGGGCTACGGTTTCACCAACCCGACCAACGTGGCGGCTAATACTACGGGTCAGTCGCAGAACGAGTTTTGGGCGCATGGTGACTTCGACTTCATCCCGCATCACCTGAACCTCGGCGCCGCGTACATCACCGAGCTCGGGAATGCTGGTCAGAAGTTCTGGAACGTGAACACGCAGACGTACTGCTCGAACGCTACGGCCGCGACGGCAGCCTGTCCGTTCTACGCTTCCGAGCCGCTGCGGTATGGGTCGATCTACGGGACGTGGCGTTTCAACGACAACCTACACTTGAACGTTGAGTTCGGCCATCAGTTCGGTAACGATCCGTTCACCGGCACTGCGTGGTACCAGCCCAACGCGTTGTGGGCGGTTGCGACGTTCGGAAATCCGGGCGGCCCGGCCGGCACCAGCTGGGCTGAGCTCGGCTTTATCGGTAACGGTTTCAACGGCGTCAGCCCCGAAACCGACATTACCGGTACGACCGGCTACCAGCAGCTCTATATCTCGAACCCCGGTGGATACATGATCTACTATGGTGGTATCCATCACAAGGTCGGCAACAATGTTGATCTCGGGATCGTCGCGCAGCACATGCAGCTGCTCCCGGGAACCGACATGCCGGTCAGTGCCACGACCTTCTTGACGAAGGACGACCGGGATTCGATCTTCCTGCAGAGCCTGATCTCGTTCTAACCTAAGTCCGTAAGGAAAGAAGGAGCGTGAGATTCATCTCACGCTCCTTTGTTTTATGACCAGCGGTGTCATCGTTCGAATCTTCGCGACGCGCGCATTGCGCAACGTCGGCTACGGCTGGCTGACCGTCGCGCTCGCACTCTTGCTCGAACGGCGCGGCTACACGTCGCAGCTGGTCGGCGCGCTGTTTACGGTCGGCCTCGCTGCGGGAGCCGTTTATGCCGCATCGACGTCGCGCTGGGTGCGGCGATTCGATCGTCGCACGACGCTCGTCATCGCGTCGCTTTTGATGGCGCTCAGCGGTGTGTGC
>JBOHTT010000253.1:0-2376 GCA_050733775.1 Vulcanimicrobiaceae bacterium | reverse complement strand
GAATTTCCGATCGGATTCGACGGGCGCGCGTTCTTGCGAGGAATGACGCCGGGCACGCACACGTTTTCCGCCCAAGGGCTATCGTGTTCGCTGCAGGTCAGCCTCGCGCCGCAGTGGGGCGTTGTCGACGCCGGAACGCAGGTCTGCCGCTAGGCAGGGCGACCAGCCCCGTCGGCCAACGACACCGGCATGAAGAGATGCACGCATACGCGCCAATTATTTCTTATTGGAAGTCTCGCGTGTGCAGCACTGCCACGCGCCGCTCTCGCTGCCGGAAAGGGTGCGGGAGTCTCGCCTGAAGCTGCGCTCGCGCGATTGGCTCGCGGAAACAAAACATACGTACGCGAAATGATCGGCTCGCGCGTGAACACGATCGAGGAACGCGCGCAGCTCGGCAACGGGCAAGCGCCGTGGGCGTCGATCTTGACGTGCGCGGACTCGCGAACGGCCCCCGAGATTCTCTTCAATCAGGGCCTCGGCGACATCTTCGTCGCGCGGGTCGCCGGCAACATTCCGGCCTCAGCGGAAATCGCGAGCCTCGAATATGCTTCTGCCGTTCTCGGCTCGCATCTCATCGTCGTCATGGGCCATTCCGCGTGCGGTGCCGTGAAAGCGGCAATCGACTATTCCAAAGGCGAGTCGATGCCGAGCGAAGATCTTACCACGCTCGTGCAGGCCATTCAGCCGGCGGTGAAGCGCGCCAAGACGATGCACGGCGACCTTCTCGTGAATGCGATCAAGGCCAATGCCGTGATCGGCGCCGAGAAGCTCCGCTCGAATGCGGTACTCAGCAGCTTACGCGAAAAGCACGATCTCAAGATCGTCCCCGCCTACGTCGACCTTGCAACCGGCAAGGTGACGTGGCTCTAACCTAAACTACTTCTTCAGCGGAAAGTAGTTCGGCGTTTCGATCCACGTGCCGCCGGCGTACCGCAAGGTCGCGGCGGCATTTGGTTTTGTCGGGCAGCAGAGCGCGGCGTCGGCTTTGTAGTACGGGCCCCGCAGCGAAATCGCCGATCCATCGCTCGGACTGACGACACTCGCCTCCAGATTACAGTAGTTGCTGACGGTCGCGCTCGGCACGACCTTCCGACGATTTCGATCGTAGGCAAACACCGTGATCGTCGATAAGCCGCAATCGGCGGCCATTTCATGCGATTGCACGACGACCTGTTGGACTGTCGGCGCGAGAAATTCTCCCGTTCCGGCGATCCGTGCCGACTGGACGGGAAACCACAACTTGGCACCGTGCGCCCGTTCCACCGCGGTGAACGGACCGCCGTCGCGTGGCGACTGAAACTTCAAGCGATACGTCGATCCGTCGATGCGATAGATCGAAAGGTAATACTGGTAGAAGCGCTCTCCGCGCTCGCCCGTGCCGACGGTTTTCTTGCTGATGACGGCCCGCCATTGCGACTGCGTGCCCTCGCCTGTCAAATACACGATGCGGCTGTCGACGATCGACCCCGGAGGGCTCGGCGCGTACGTAAACGTCGCAGGCTCGGATGCACGCGCAAACGTCGACGCCGCGAGCACGAGCGCAGTAACGAGGAGTGAAATTACCTTCTCGACCAGGCGATGCACCAGCGCTGAATAGTGCTCTGAAGCGCGAGCCCCTGCCTGCTTAGAGCATGGAAGCATCCGGCATTCGTCATAGTGCGCTTTCGTGAGGGCGCGCGATCCTTCGGACCGGCCGCGATTCAACTTGGCCTACGGGCTGTCGCTGCTCGTCCACGTCATCTTCTTTATCATTTTATTCCGTATACTCGCGGTGCAGATCGAGGTTGGACCGGGGGAAGAGCGCGAGCGGCAAAGCGTCGCATTGACGACGGTTACGGTGCAGGTACGCCGGCCATCTCCATCGCCGTCGCCGTCACCGGCAACGCCGCCCCCGACTGTCGCTCCGACGCGCGCACCCACGGTCGCCCCGAAATTGGCCCCGACGCCGAAGGTCGTGCCGAAAACAACGCCGCTGCGATTGCCGCGTCCGGTCGCGACGGTGGCGGTGAGTTTCCCACCGACGTATCAACCGACGGCCGTACCAACGCCGGTTCCGTCGCGCGCGCCGACCGCGCCGCCCGTCGCGACGAGCGCACCGACAATCATCCCGACGCCGGCAATTACGCAAACGCCGGCCCCGCAACCACCCGAACCGACGCCGCAGCCCGTCACTCCGCAGCCCACAACGCCACAGCCTTCACCGTCACCGACCGCTCCGCCGCCGACAATTGCTCCGACGATTCGGCCGACGGTTGCGCCAACGGTTGCGCCGACTGCTGCACCCACGGTTGCGGCAACGGCTAAGCCGAGCGCTGCAGCGACCACAGCACCTGCAACTGCGGCGCCTACGCGCTTACCGGTGCCTACGGCAGCGCC
>JBOHTT010000252.1:0-9988 GCA_050733775.1 Vulcanimicrobiaceae bacterium | reverse complement strand
GCACGATCCTTTGTACCGGTCGCAGCATCAAGCTGCGCGCGACGGCGAGATGCACGCGTGGAATCTCTCGCAGCCCAATCAACATGTTCATGGCGATCGCGCCGATGCCGTTGATGACGCCGATCGCGATGATCGGTGTCATTCCACCGCCGAAGATCTTGATAAACAGAGGATAGAAAGCAAAGAGCGGTATGACGTAGTAGGCGAGGAGATAAGGTTCGATTGCCGTTGCGAGAACTTTAGATCGCCAGAGCACGATGCCGAGCGGGAGTCCTATGAGCACCGCGATCGCGTATGCGACGCCGACTTCCGTTGCGGTGCGTGCGACGTCGGGAACGAACGTGCCGTCCGCGAGCGCGGAAACCAGCGTCGCGAACATTACGCTGGGCGGTACCGAGAGCGTAGGCCCGAAAACTTTGAGGCGCGCCAAGCCTTCCAAAATTGCGACGGCAGCGGCGACGATTGCGACGCGGGGCAAGATGACCTTAGGCATGTGTTTTCGCCGTCGACTCGAGGCCGAGCAGTTCGCGCAGCTCGCTGATCAAAGCGCCGTACCGCTCGGATTCGTGTGACTCGCGCCGGGGACGTGCGAGGTCGTTTTCGATGATGCGAGTGACCCGGCCGGGCTTGGGCGTGAGTACGACAATACGATCCGCCAGCTGGACCGCTTCGTGCAGACTATGCGTCACGAACACGATCGTACAGCCGCTTTCGCGCCAGATCCGCAGCAGCTCTTCGCCGAGCACGAAGCGCGTCTGTTCGTCCAGCGCGCCGAAAGGCTCGTCCATCAGCAGAATGCCTGGATCGAGGACGAGGGTTCGCCCGATTGCTACGCGCTGTCGCATGCCGCCGGAGAGTTGATGGGGATAATGCCGCTCGAAGCCGCGCAGACCGACCATCTCGATCATCTGTCGTACGCGCGCGGTGCGAACTTCCGAAGCAATGCCGCGCATCTCGAGCCCAAATCCGATATTTCCGGCGACGGTCTTCCACGGAAAGGTCGAGTCCTCTTGAAAGACGACGCTCACGCGCGGATGCGGGCCCTGGTGCGGAACGCCGTCGAACGCGATGGTGCCGGACGTCGGGCGTTGTAGGCCTGCAACGAGTTCGAGTAAGGTGCTCTTCCCGCAGCCGGAAATGCCGATGACGGCAATGAACTCGCCTGGGCCGATATCGAGCGAAACGCTCTCGAGCGCAACGAACTGTCCACCGTCTTGCGTAGGGTAGACCTTCCCGAGGTTATCGAGCGTCACGCGCATCAGAGGCGAATTTGATGTCGTGCGTCAAATGGCCCTTGCGAAAGGAGAGCAGCATGCATATCGCGCGAAGGGGCTTTCTCGCTTCAGCGGGCGCTGCGGCGGCGGCGCTGACGCTCCGGTCGCCGGCGGGCGCCGAGGACCTCACACCGTTCAATATTACGATCACGCACTATCCGGAGCAGGACTACGCTCTGCCGGTGGTTGTCGCGCAAGAGCTCGGCTACATGAAGGCCGAGGGCATCGATGTCAAAGGCATTGTCGGATCGTCCGGCGGCGGTACGACGGTTCGCAATATCGCGCAAGGCGGACTGACGATGGCCGAAGCATCGACCGCAGCCGGAATCAAATCTATTTTCGCGGGTGAAGATCTGAAGATCATCGGTGCCGGCGTGCAAACTCCCGGCACCATTGCCTGGTGCGCCAAGCACGGCTCCCCGGTCAAGTCGATCCACGACTTAGAAGGTAAAACGGTCGGATTTACGCAGCCCGGTTCCGTCAGCGAAACGTTGCTCGGTATGTGTCTGCGCGCGGCGGGCCTCGATCCTGCGAAGGTCAAGACGAAAGCAGCGGGCGGAATCGGTGAAAACTACACGCTCTTGATGAGCGGCAACCTGGACGCCGCGTTCATCGTCGATCCGACGCTCACGCAGAAGGCAAAAGAGATCCAATTGCTGTTTTTCGCCAAACAGTTCGTCCCGCGATTCGAGCAGACGGTATGGCTTGTCGAGAGTAAAGACGTGCACAATCCGAAGTTCGCGGGTTTTCTGCGCGCCCGAGCCAAAGGCGTCGACTTCGTCATCAAGAATCCGAAACGCGCTGTTGAGATTTGGGCGAAAGTCACGAACACGGAACTCGCGGAAGAAGCCACCACGCTCAAGGACGAAGGCAACGATTATTTTTCTGCCGGCAGTATCGATCCGGGTGGGTTTGCGCGCGTGCTGGAAGGCATGCGTGCTGCAAAGCAGCTTCCTGCGGACAAGATCCCGATCGACAAGCTCGTCGACCAAACAGCGCTCCCCGCGTCGATGCGCGCGCAGCTTGCCTCCGCCGTGTGACCCGCAGCGATATTAGGCGGTCGTGAAGAGCGTGCTCCCCGACCGCCGATCGATCGCGAGCGCTTGCTCGAGACCGACCATTTCGAAAAGATCGCGCGGGCTCTTGCCCTCAGCGGGGCCCGCATCGCTGCCTTCCTTCTTTAAAGTCTCCAGCGCGCGGCGTATCGCCAAGGCTGCCGCCATCATTGCGGCCGCCGGAAAGATCGCGAAGCGGAAACCGGCATTACGAATTTCATCGACCTTCAACATGGGTGTGTTTCCGA
This sequence comes from Vulcanimicrobiaceae bacterium, assembly GCA_050733775.1. GTDB lineage: Bacteria > Vulcanimicrobiota > Vulcanimicrobiia > Vulcanimicrobiales > Vulcanimicrobiaceae > JAFAMS01. The sequence goes on along the minus strand of JBOHTT010000252.1, from coordinate 7,411 downwards.
AGGACGGAACGTTGAGCAGCATCGGTCCCGGCGCTTCCGCAACCGTTCGTTCGATCTCATCCATGTTCTTTGGACCTTCGAGGAATCCGACGTCGGCGCCGGCGTCGAATGCGCGCTTGATCCGATCCAGGGCATCCTCGAACCCGTTCGGCTGCCTCGCATCCGTGCGCGCAATGATCACGAAGTTGCGATTGTACCGTTCGGCCGCGGCTGCGCGAATGCGCTGCGCGAACTCGTCGGCCGAAACGACGACTTTTCCGTCCAGGTGTCCGCAACGTTTCGGAAAGACTTGATCCTCGATATGCAGCCCGGCGGCGCCCGCGCCTTCGTACGAATGTACGGAGCGCGCGATGTTGATGGGCCCACCGAATCCGGTATCGCAGTCGGCGACGACCGGGACGCTGGAGGCTTCGGCGATAACGCGCACGTTGTCGGCCATCTCCGTCATCGTGGTGAGACCAAGATCGGGTTGACCGATGCGGCTGGCTGCGGTGCCGGCTCCCGTCATGTACAGCATAGGAAATCCGACTGCATCGGCGATGCGAGCCGAGATGCCGTCGTACACGCCGGGTCCCCAAATCAAGTCGCCTTGCGCCATCAGCTCGCGCAGCCGCTCGGGAGCATTCTTTAACATGATGTCTGAGTTTCGCGTCGGCGACCGTGCGTTTTCCTTTTTCAGCCTGCCTTCGACCGCTTCGCGCCTGCCGTATTCGCTGAAGATTCTGCTTGAGAATCTGTTGCGGCATGGAGAGGACGCCGAAGCGATATGGCGATGCGGAGACGAGATTCCGTTCCGACCCGTCCGCGTGCTTGCAGGCGATTCCTCGGGCGTCCCGCTCGTCGGTGATCTTGCCACGATGCGTTCGGCGCTACGCGAGCTTGGCGGCGATCCTCGCCGCGTCAATCCGGTCATCCCAGTCGACCTCGTCATCGATCATTCGACGATCGTCGACGTCGCCGGCACGTCCGCAGCGGTTCGCGAAAATTTAGCGCACGAATTCGAGCGCAATCGCGAACGGTACGGATTTTTGCGCTGGTCGCAAAACGCGTTCGAAGGCCTGCGCATCGTGCCGCCCGGCAACGGCATCCTGCATCAGGTAAATCTCGAAGTCTTTGCGCAAGTCGTCTGGACGCAGCAGTGCGAGGACGGCACGACCATCGCGTGTCCCGACGCGATGGTTGGCATGGACAGTCATACGCCGATGATCAACGGGCTCGGCGTGCTCGGTTGGGGTGTCGGCGCGATCGAAGCCGCCGCGGCGATGCTGGGCCAACCCCTTCCGATTGCAATTCCGAAGGTGATCGGATGCCGCCTGACTGGGCGCGTCTCGCCGGGCGTCATGATGACCGACGTCGTCTTGACGCTTACGCAAACGCTGCGAAAACACGGCGTGGTTGCGGCGTTCGTGGAATTCACTGGCCCAGGACTCGATACGCTGCGTTTGCCCGAGCGTGCAACGCTCGCGAACATGGCTCCCGAATATGGGGCGACGGTTGGATATTTTCCGATCGACACGGAGACGCTGCGGTATTTACGGCTCACCGGACGTTCTGACGCGCACGTCGCACTTGTCGAGGCGTTTGCGAAAGCGCAAGGCTTGTGGCGCGATGCGGGAGCGCCGGAGCCGCTCTTTAGCGAGGTCGTCGAATTCGATCTGAGTTCGGTTGAACCAAGCGTTGCCGGACCGCGTCGTCCGCAGGATCGCGTTCCGCTCGCCCGAGTTCCCGCCAGTTTCAAAGATGCATTGCCATCCGGCTCGCGCGGTAACGGCAACGGCGGCCTGCACGACGGTGACGTCGTGATCGCCGCGCTCACGAGCTGCACCAACACGTCGAATCCGTCGGTGATGATTGCCGCAGGTCTGCTCGCGCGTAACGCCGTCGCACGCGGCATGCGCGCCAAACCGTGGGTCAAAACGTCGCTCGCGCCGGGCTCGCGGGTCGTCACCGATTATCTCGCAGCGGCAGGCCTCGCCGAACCACTCGATGCGTTAGGGTTCAACGTCGTCGGCTACGGCTGTACGACGTGCATGGGGAACTCGGGACCGCTCGACGAGCAGATCGCGCGGCAGATCGACGAACGCGAGCTCGTCGTCGCGGCGGTGCTTTCCGGAAATCGCAATTTTGAGGGCCGCATTCATCCGCAAGCGAAAGCCAGCTATCTCGCGTCGCCGCCGCTCGTCGTCGCTTATGCGCTTGCGGGAACCGTCAATCTCGACCTAACGACGGACCCGCTGGGTGAAGACCACACTGGGCGCAAAGTGTTCTTGCGCGACATCTGGCCCCGCGACGATGAAATCGAGAGCGTCGTAGGCGCCGTCGTCAACCCGGAGATGTTCGTGAACCGTTATAAGAACGGTTTCTCCGGTTCGAGCGAGTGGGAGCGCCTGCCGGCCGGCGGCGGCACCGAGTTTGCCTGGCCGCAGACGAGTGAGATTATCAAGGCGCCGCCGTTCCTCGACGGCGTCACGGCGGAGTCGCCGCTCGTTGCAGATATCGTCGACGCACGTGCTTTATTGGTGTTGGGAGATTCCGTAACGACGGATCACATTTCTCCTATCGCGACGATTCACAAAGATTCGCCCGCTTGGCATTACTTGCGGACCAAGGGTATCGCAGCGAAGGATATCGGCACGTACAATCTTCGCCGCCTCAATCATGAGGTGATGATGCGAGCAACGTTCGCAAACCCGCGTATCAAGAACGAGATGGTCGCGCCGCAGGAAGGCTGGTTCACCCGTCAGATGCCGGACGGAAATGTCGTCCCGGTTTTCGATGCGGCAATGGCGTACGCTGCCGACGGAACGCCGGTCGTCGTCGTGGCCGGGGCAGAATACGGAACGGGATCGTCGCGAGATTGGGCCGCACGGGGGACGCGTCTGCTCGCCGTACGCGCGATCCTTGCGGAAAGTTTCGAGCGCATCCATCGGTCGAATTTGGTCGGAATGGGGGTGCTTCCGCTCGAGTTCGCGCCCGGAACGACGCGCAAGACGTTGGGGCTCGACGGTTCGGAGCGTTTCAGCGTGCGCGGCTTAGACCGGTTGGCACCGCGCGCGCAACTCGAATGCACGGTCGCGCGCGCCGACAGGTCGACGGAAACGTTTCCGCTCATCGCACGCGTGGACACACCCGTCGAGCTCGCATGGTACAGACACGGCGGCATTTTGCCTTACGTTTTGCGTTCGATGCTGAAGTCGTAGGAAGGACTCATAAATATGAAACGCACCTCGGAGCTTCGCCGCATCTTGCGGCAAGACGGTCCGGTCATCGTGCCTGGTGCGACCGATTGCTTCGTCGCGAAATTAATCGAAGACGCCGGATTTTCCGTCGTTTACGTCACCGGCGCCGGGGTGACGAATACGTTGCTTGGCGTGCCGGATGTCGGCTTGATTACCTTGACGGAGCTCGCCGATCGTGCCGGCCGCATCGCACAGGCCGTCAACGTTCCGGTATTCGCCGACTGCGACACCGGATTCGGCGGCGTCCACAACGTCAAACGCACCGTTCGCGAATACGAGCGTGCCGGCATCGCGGGGTTGCACATCGAGGATCAGGTGATGCCGAAACGGTGCGGCCACTTCGAGGGCAAGGCCGTCGTTGCGGTTGACGAAATGCTCTATCGCTTGCAAGCCGCGCTCGATGCGCGAACCGACCCTGATTTCCTCATCATCGCGCGTACGGATGCGCGCGCGGTCGAAGGGCTCGACGCCGCGATTCGGCGCGCTCGCGCGTATCGCGCGCTTGGCGCAGACGCGCTCTTCATCGAAGCGCCGCAGAGCGCCGAGGAACTCGAACGTATCGGCGCAGAGTTTCCGGACACGATTCTGCTGGTGAATCTCGTCGAGAGAAGCAAGACGCCGCTCTTACCCGCCGAGCAGCTCGGGAAGATGGGTTTCAAGATCTTGTTGTATCCGAACGCTGCGCTCTATCTCGGTGCTTACGCGGTCCGAGAAGGTCTGCGAGTCTTGCGCGAGACGGGAACCACAACGAGTCTCTTCGACCGCATGATGACGTTCGCGGACCGGCAGAAGCTCGTCGGCCTCGATGAGGCCGACGCTTACGAACGCGATCTCGTCAAACGCGTGCAAGCTTCACACCCGCACGCGGGTGCAACGCGCTAGCGAACCTCCAAATAAGACAGCGACACCGCACGGCGAGCTAAACATCGCCGTGCCGTCATGATCGACGTCCGGCACGTCGACTTCGTCTTGATTCGTGCCTTCCGAGTGGCGCAGCTGAAGGTATCGGACGTAATTACGGCCGCGGATGAGACGGTAGGCGCCTTCAAGCTCGCCCGAACACGATTTGTCGAGGACCGGGTGATTTGGATTCGTGTCGAGCAGACCCAATAGGTACGTTACGCGGCGCTTGACGTAAGCCGCTTCGAGACCGGCCGTCGTCTGCACGTATGGCGGCAGATCGGTGAGGCCGTATTTCCAGCGGTTGAAGTGCGGACACGCGGTTCCCGTGTAGGGCGCGAAAGTTCCGTTCGATTGTGCGCGATCGGCCGTGAAGTATAGATACGACGATGGATTCGCGACGACGTAACGAACCGGCGTCGCACCAAGCTGCGGATGGCCGACAACGGCATAGCGTTGAACGAGCTGGCCGCCGGCCGAATGTCCCGCGAGTACGATTTCACGTAACCGTGGAAAGCGTGTCCGGTCGCTGAGACGTGCGATCATTGCATCGATCACGTCGAACGCGCTAAGCGGAGCCGGACCCAGTGCCGGTTCGCCGCCCTGCCACTTTTCCCAATTCCACGCGAGCGTGTTGGCAGGCAGAGCGTGTGCCGTGACGTCGAAGTTCGACAGAAATTGAGGCGTGAACAGGACCGTTCCATCACCGAGAGGGCCGGCGGCGTGCAGCGCCTTCTCCGCGCCTGCTTCGTAGACTTCCGCATCGCGCAGCAAACCGTGAAACACGAGAATGGCGCGTACCGCACGCGCGTCGCCGTCGAGCGAGGACGTGCCGAAGTAACGAGCTTCGCCCGATCCGGCGGTCGTCGTGACGAGAAAACTGCGCGGGCCTACCGCTTTGACCGGAAGCGTATGCGGATCGGGAGTCGGCGTCTGCGCAAAAGCGGCGGCGCCGAGGAGCGCCGTCAGAACGATGGTTTGCGCGACTTTCATCGGGAGTACTTCGGCAGCGTTCGCCGCATTGTGGCTTGACGCGCGGCGCGCAGCAAGCTGAGCAGCAAACCGATGAAGGTGAGTGTCCACGCCGCCATTGCCGCCACGAAAAATCCTTGCGGCAGCGGAGACAAGAAGGTTAGCCCTAGAGCGCTCGACATCTGTTTCGTCGCGACGCTGTACATGCCGAGCGGGAAGACCGCGCCCCAGTACATTGGATCGTAGCGTAAGGGAAACCGTTTGATCGCGTAGCGCCAGATCCCGAGGATGATCAGCATCGGGATCCACCACATGCCGGTGGCCCAATAGAAAACCGTGAATCCTTTGAGAAACGGCAGCAGCGAGGCCAGGAACGGCGCGTCGCTTGCGTTCTGCACGAGCATCGACCCGGCAAGCGTCGAGATTGCCATCGCACCCATCGTAATCCAAGACGGCGGCGTCAGATCGCTCGGCGAAAACGTGAAGAAAATTGTGCGGTAAAAAATCAGCGAGATGATCCAGATATAAAACATCCCGCCCCATAGCCACATCGATAACGCAATAAAATTGAGCTCTAGCCGGTGCGGCTGCACCCAATCGCGCGAGATGAGCGCGCCGATGACGGCCAGCGATTGCGACGCGACGACGGCAATCAGCCAGGCACCCGTGATGGCCTGCTGCAGTGACGGCTTTTCCGCCTTGATCGTGAAAGCGGTGAACACCGTGTAGGTAATGGCCAGCCAAAGCACGACGCTGAGCACCAAGAATGCGGTTGCAGCAACGACGTCGTTTGCGATCAAGCGAACCTGCGCGCCGAGGACAGACGAACCGGCAACCATCGTGAAGAATCCCGGCGCGATCCGGTGATCGGTGAGATCTGCGAAGAAGCGTTTCGGGAAGCGGACGGCTCGCAGGACGTTGAGCACGATCAGAATCGCATACGCGATGAGATTCAGAATGAAGAGGGCCCATGCGACAGTCGGCAGATTGAAATCCAGGGCAGCAATGGAGACGATTCCCGTCGCCATGACGAGCGCGAAATACGCCGGCGGGAGCTCTTCAATCGAACTTGACAAAGACGCCCTTTCCGGAAGTTTGCCGATCGAAGAGTCGGTAGGCTTCGGCGGCGTTGCCCAGAGGCCAGCGATCCGTAAAGAGCGCTTCGACGTCGATTTTGCGGTCGGCCACGAAACGCGCGCATTCCGCGTGACCGACGATCGAAAACGTCCAGGAGCCGATAAGCGTCACTTGACGACGAAGCAAATCCGGGCTGACGTCGAGCGTGACGTCGCCGCCTTCACCGACGAAGCAAACCTTGCCCCACGTGCGCACGCACCGTACGGCTGCCGCGCGCGCATCCGGTGCCGAAGACGCATCGAGGGAGAGATCGGCGCCGCTCCCGTGCGTCAGCTCGCGGATCGCGCCGGCGACGTTTTCGGTGTCGTTTGGATTGATGACGGAGTCGGCGCCAAATTGTTTTGCGCGTGCCAGTCGCTCGGGGCCGACGTCGATCGCAATCACGCGCGCTCCGAGTGCGCTCGCGAACTGCGTAGCGGAAAGTCCGACCGGGCCTTGTCCGAAAATCGCGATCGTGTGCCGGCCGCTCAAATCCAATCGCTGCAATGCAGCCCATGCGGTTCCCGTGCCACACGATATTGCCGCACCAGTTTCAAACGAAAGCTCGTCGGGAAGCGGCACGAGCGTGTTCGCGGGACATTTCAGATAACGCGCGTGTGCGCCGTTGCCGGTGACGCCGAAGACGGTCTTGACGCCTTCGACGCAGAGCTGCCCCCAACCGCAACGGCACTGATCGCACGCGCCGCATCCAGCGTAGTGGAATTGCATGACACGCATGCCGGCGTGGGCCTGTTTCTCGCTGACGCCGGTCCCCACAGCCGCGACGATGCCGCACGGCTCGTGTCCCGCGATGATCTCGCCGGGATCGGCGAACCCAAGCGCCGCGGCGCCTTCACCACCGGCTTTGGAGCGGCGATAAAACTTCAGGTCGCTGCCGCACATGCCAGACGCCTTGATCTCCAGCACGACCTCGCCCGGGCCCGGCGCGGGATCGGGAAAGTTGCGAAGCTCTAATTCGCGGTCTCCGGTAAAGACGACGCCGCGCATGGGCTCCGACTACGGCGTTATCCCCGGTGAATCCGCTCCTTAGGTAAGCTCGCGTCAGACGACCGAATGTTTTGGGGCCGTCTAACCAGAGAATGATTACCCAAATATTCGGCCCGAATCGTCTCGAGCTTTCCGTATGCGCTTGCAAGATACGTCCGGCCACGCCTCACCACGAC
>JBOHTT010000251.1:0-5497 GCA_050733775.1 Vulcanimicrobiaceae bacterium | reverse complement strand
CGCGCGGGCGCACGGATTTATCGTCATCTCCGAAGACAAATCGAACGTCGACGAAGGCGAGCAGATTGAAGTTCACGCTTTCGACGGGGGCGAGCTTTGATTCGAAGCGCCGTTGCGGTGTCAGCCGTAATTGCGCTCGCCGTTCTCGGCGGCTGCGTGCATTCGGATAATCACTCGGTAACGATCGAAGCGCCCTCCGTGCCGCCGTCGGCAGCCGCATATCTGAATGATGGCATGCTCGTCGCGAAAGTTCGCGCGCAGGTCGTTGCCGTCGACCTCGATGCGGCGACACGCCTCGGCGTGCGGGTGCATAACGGCGACGTCGTGCTGACCGGGGTCGTTCGAACGACGGCGGAACGGCGACGCATCGAGCAGTCAGTACGCAAAGTGCACGGCGTGCAGGATCTGCAAGACGAAATTCGCGTCGATTCACGCACGCCGTCTTTTTCCGGTGGCGATCTCGCGTTAGCGGCTCACGTTACGGCGGCGCTCGCGGCGCAGATCGGCGTGAACGCAACGAGCGTTCGCGTCAGCGCGGATGACGGGGTTCTGACGCTGAGCGGAAAGGTGCCGTCCGAATCGGTGAAAACCACTGCGCTGGATACGGTTCGGCACATTTCCGGTGTAAAGCGCGTTGTCGACAAGTTGCATGTTGGACACTAGAAAGCCGCCGCCGCCCGCGCCGCAAGTCGCAGCCGTTCCGACGACGACGCCGTTCGTTGCGCCGGAAGTACTCGCGCGCACGTGGGGGCACGCCGACATGCTGCGCCTTGGCGCAAACGAAAGTGCGTTCGGCCCGTCGCCGCGAGCCATTGCCGCAATGCAAGCCGATGCGAGTCGCAATTCCTGGTACGGCGATCCCGAATCGTACGAGTTGCGCAGCGCTCTGGCGCGCCGGTTCGGCTGCACGCCGGAAAACATCACGGTCGGGTCGGGTATCGACGACCTGCACAGTCTCGTCGTGCGCACGTTCTGCGCCCCGGGGTCGACGGCGCTGGAAACCGAAGGCACGTACGCGACCTTTGCCTATCACGTCGCGGCTTACGGTGCACGGTTGCGAACCGTTCCTTATGCCGCCGACGGCAAAGTGGACGCCGGCGCAATGATCGACGTCACCAAACGCGAGCGGCCGAAACTCGTGTATCTCGCGAATCCGGATAATCCGAGCGGCACGTTCGTCGAGCCCGACGCCGTTGCCGCGTTGCGCGACGCGCTCGCACCGGAGCAAGTGCTCGTGCTGGACGAAGCATATGCCGACTTCGTCCAGGCAGAACGGCTGCTTGCGCCACTGCTCGATCCGCAAGTCATACGCATGCGAACGTTTTCGAAGGCCTACGGCCTCGCCGGTGCGCGCGTCGGCTATGCGATCTGCGATGCCGAAATCGTCGGCGTCTTCCAGAACATCCGCCAGCATTTCGGCGTGAATCGCAACGGCCAGATCGCTGCGCTCGCGTCGCTGGAAGACGATGCTTTCATCGAGAGCGTGGTCGCGGAAGTGGCGCGAGGGCGCGAAGAGTACTATGCACTGGCAGCGCGGCACGGGCTGCGCGCCGTACCATCGCTGACGAATTTCGTCTGCATCGAGATCGGCACGCGCGCACAAGCCGAAGCCTTTATGCAAGAGATGCTGCGGCGAGGCGTGTTCCTGCGCAAGCCGGCTGCGCCTCCGCTGGACGGTTACGTGCGCGTCACCGTCGGAACCGCCGAGGAACGCGCTCGCTTTGCGGAAATCTTCGCAGACGGTTTGCGGGCTTTGAGCATTCGTCCATGAGATATGCCATCTTCAGCGACATTCACGGGAACATCGAAGCGTTCGACGTCGCGCTCGGTTTGGTGAAGCCGGAAGACAAAGTATGGTGTCTCGGCGACATCGTCGGCTATGGACCGAACCCGAACGAATGCGTCGGAAAAGTCCGCGATCGAGCGTCGCTCGCCGTCATGGGCAATCACGATCTGGCAGCGGTCGACAATTTCGGCATCGAGTGGTTCAATTCGGCCGCGCAAGAGGCGATTCGCTGGACGCAGACGGTGCTCTCCAAAGAGAACTGCGATTGGCTCAATACGCTGGGTTACGAGCATCGCGAATCCGATTTTCTTCTCGTACACGGCGCACCGAAGCCCGACTATTTCGATTACATCCTCGACAAAGACGCGGCGCGTCGTGCATTTGCAGCCACAGACGCCACCTTGATCTTCATCGGTCACACACACATCGCCGAGCTCTACGCGCTGGGCCCCGATGCGGCGATCTCGCATCAACATTTTCAATATGGGGGCACCGCACAGCTCGATTCCTCGTGCCGCTATATCATCAACGTCGGCAGCGCCGGTCAGCCGCGGGATCTCAATCCGCAGGCGAGTTTTTGTTTCTACGACGATCGGGCGCGCACGATCGAGATCGTCCGATTCGACTATCCGATCTCAACCGTGCAAGAGAAGATCGAGTGCGCTCATTTGCCGGAGGTCTTGGCTCGGCGTCTGACGATGGGCCGCTGAGCGCGGTGCGGCCGCTCCTGGCTGCGCTCCTCGTATTCTGCGCGACGGTGCAGCCGGCGTCCGCGCAAGGCCCGCGCAACGACTATGCAAAGCCTGCATTCTCAGACGCATTGGAAAACGGACTGCACGACTTTTATGTGCGCAATTTCGCCGACGCTCAGCGGTCGTTCGCGCGGGCGCTCGGGGTCGTTCCCGACAACACGCTCGCGATTTCATTCATGAACGCCGCGGCGGCACACGTCCCCGGTGCTCTCGAGCATCTGGTGGACGACGAGGAAAATCTGGTCGGCAAGACGCCGAAGGATTACGTCGCGCGCGTGCGTCTCGGCTTTTCCTATCTTTTTCAAAGCGAGACCGGACGCGATCGGACGCTCGACGCTCGCGACGAGCTCAACGCCGCGCTCGTCATCGACGCGAATGCGCAAGCGGCCCACGTCGCACTCGGAATCATGCGCGAGAACGAGCGTTCCGCGAACCGCGCGAAGGTCGAATTTCTCGCCGCATTGCGCGCCGACCCCAACAACGTTCTGGCTCGCGAATATCTCGGGATCATCTATCAAGTGGATCTGCACGAGCCGGCGACCGGCCTCAGGTACGACGTCGACGTACCGAACTTGGTGCCTGGCTACGCCGATATCCAGTTTCATTTGGCGTCGATCATGGACGATTTGCAGCAGTATGACGCCGCGTTGGCCTATGCCAAACGCGGGATCGCGCTCGACACTGGGCGGTCCGGCGAAGCCGGGCAGTACGGCTACACGCTCGTCGCGCGAATTTTCCTAAAACAGAAAAACGTCGCGGAGGCGAAGAAATACCTGGAGCAGGCCGTGGCGTTCGACGCCGACGGCTCGTACGCGCAAAAACTCCTCGACCGAATCGCGAAAGGCGACTACGACGACAAACAACAACAGCACTGATCCCGTCGACGACGGACGTTGCTTTGCTTGCGGCAGCGACAATCCGATCGGCTTGCGCTTGCGCTTCCGCATCGAAGGCCAAACGGCGACTTGCGAGGCGACTTTGGCGTCCGTCTTTCAAGGCTGGCGCGGCGTCGCGCACGGTGGCATCGTGATGGCGCTCATCGACGAGGCGATGGCTTATGCTGCGAGTGCCGTCGGCTGGAAAGGCGTGACGGCGGAATGCACGACGCGTTTCCGCAAACCCATTCCGCTCGAGGCGCCGCTGCGCATTCGAGGCGCCGTGATGTGGCAGCGCCGTAACGTCGTCGGAGTCGCCGCAGAAATTCTGGATGCGGAGGGAACGGTGCTCGCAAGCGGCGAGGGAAAATTCGTCGGTAAAGCGCGCATCGAACCCGGCATGCTCGGAATTCTTCGAGACGCCTGATGCCGAAGATGCGCCAAGCGCGCGTGGCCGAGCGCGATACGGCGAAAAAAACGAACGCGCCGGCGATCGACAATCGCCGCGCGCGGCACGAATTCATGGTGCTGGAATCGCTCGAAGCCGGTCTGGCGTTGACGGGCACCGAGATCAAGAGCATTCGTGCCGGAGGCGTCAGCTTGAACGAAGCCTTTGCCCGGGTGCGCGACGGCGAATTGTGGCTCGTCAACATGTACGTTCCACCGTACAAGGCCGGCAACGCGTTTTCTGCTCACGATCCGCGCCGTCCGCGAAAGCTGCTCGTGCACAAAACGCAGCTGCAACGCCTAGCGTCGCGCAGTGCCGAAAAAGGCCTGACGATCGTTCCGCTGCGGCTGTACTTTACGCGCGGCAAAGCCAAAGTCGAAATCGGCCTCGCGAAGGGCAAGAAGCTCTACGACAAGCGCAAGACGATCGCGGAACGCGAGATGAAACGCGAGCTCTCGCGCGTGCAGTCGCGCTGATGCGCGGAGCTCGGCCGCTCGCCGCAATCGAGCGCCATTTGGAAGAACAGCACGTCGCCGCTGACGGAGCGACGGTGTTGCTCGCATGCTCCGGCGGCCCCGACAGCGTCGCGCTCGCCGGTTTGCTCGCGCGCATTTCGCCGCAGCATCGCTGGCGCACCGTGCTCGCACACGTCAATCACCACGTGCGCGCCTCGTCATGGCAAGACGAATGCATCGTCCTCGCGGCGAGCGCGCGTCTCGGCCTCGACGTGCGCGTTGCGGCGCTCGAGCCCCGCGGGCAGCGGAGTGAGGCTTCGCTGCGGGCCCGCCGCTACGACGCTCTGACCGCGATTGCCGGCGCGGAAGGCGCGACCGTAGTCGTGACCGCCCATACGGCCGAGGACCAGACCGAAAGCGTCCTGCTGGCGCTCTTCCGCGGAACGGGGCTTCGCGGGCTGTCCGGAATCCAGCCCCGCCGCCGCCTCGCGCCGGGAATCGAGCTCGTGCGTCCGCTGCTGCAGGTCGCCCGGCGCGAGCTGCACGCGGAGCTCGCCTCAAGCGTTCTGCCCTACGTGCGGGATCCGACGAACGACGACCAGGCCTACCGCCGTAATGCCGTCCGCGCAGCCCTGCGGGGCCTCCGCGAGCAGTTCCCGCGGCTGGACGACGCCGTGGCGCGGTGCGCCGCAATTGTCGCCGGCGAGCTGGACGATGCACCACGAAGCGCCGCCCGGCGGCGGTTGCGCGCGGTTTTGGAGGAAGAAGCGGGTCTGACCGACGTGCCCTTCGAGCGCATCGAAGCCGCGCTGCGCGCAGGTCGCGGCCGCATCTTCGTCAAGCACGGCGTCGAGATCGTAAAAGGAGAACAGGCTGCAAGCCCCCGAGTCGTACGCAGAAAGTCTTGAAGTCGTTTTCACCGCCGGTGAAATCGCTGCGGCGATCGAACGGATGGCGCGCGAGATCGTGCGCGATTATTGCGGCAGCGACGTGCATCTCATTGCAATTCTCAAAGGCGCGATGTTCGTCGTCGCGGATCTCGGAAGGGCACTCGTGTCTGCCGATCCCAATCTGCGCTGCACGCTCGACTTCATGGCGGTGACGAGCTACGGAAACGACACGCGCAGCTCCGGAGAGGTTCGCTTGCTAAAGGATACGAGCGAGAGCGTCGAGGGCCGTCA
>JBOHTT010000250.1:0-4053 GCA_050733775.1 Vulcanimicrobiaceae bacterium | reverse complement strand
GCATAGCCGAATGCGATTGCGCGCGCGACGTCGGCGTGTCCGTTCAGCGCGCGACGATAACCGTTCACCTTTTCCGCCGAAATGCCGGCGCGACGAAGCTCCGCGTCGATCAGCGCGCGCGCTGCAGAACCTTGCGCGCGATTTGCAAGACGCACTTCGGAGCGTTGGAGGTCGCGCGCTCCGTGTAATTTGAGCGGGTTACCGCCTGCCACGATCCAGCCTTCTTCGATCGTGGCGAGCTCGAAGACGTCGACGTCCTCGCTGCCGATGCGCCGCATGAGCCGTTCGAGCTCGTCGTGCGAACCGTGCACGGCAGCGACGTGCAGTCTTCCAGCCGCGAATTCCGCAATCGCGTCGCGATTCGTCGACGTGAACCACAGCGCGTTGGCCGCGCCCTTTACGTGCCCGGCCAAGAGTCCGATTGCGGGCTCGCAGCCTGCGAGAAAGACCGTCGTGGCCCACTCTTCTGGGCCTGCGAGCGGCTCGAGGTCCGCTTTCCCGTTGTGAAAACCGCTGACGAGCGCGGAAGCGGCGTCGCGTTGGCCGGGATCGGCGAGCGGTCGCGCCACGAGACGTCCGCCGACGAGGGCGACTGCAGCACGCGCACTTGCAGGCGTTACGGCCATCTCGGCCTGCACGCGCGGTGAGCTGCTGCCACCGAACAGCTCCTCGACGCTCGAACCGAGCGCGCGAGCGAGCGCGAGCGCAACGGTTACGCCTGGTTGCGCGCGCCCCGCCTCAATGGCGCCGAGAGCTTGGCGGGTGATTCCAGCCGAACGCGCCAAGTCGGCCTGGGACATTCCCTTCGCCCGGCGGCGTTGCGTAACCGCAAGCTTACTTGTCATTTTGTGAAGTTTGCTTGCCATGCTCGCGCGCCCTGCGGTACGGTCTCACGCTCAGCGGCCAAGCGAGCGTTAAAGTTTGGTCAAACCGTCAAAGCAGGCGAGGCGAGTAGCCTTGGCGGCGGTAACCTGAGCACGAGATGATTCCGCAGACGATGCGGGTGCTCGTTGCAGACGACGACCCCGACATGCGAACCCTCATCGCGACGGTCTTGCGGAGGCCAACGTACGAAGTGGTGTTGTGCGAGGATGCGGAATCTGCCCTCGTGCGTTCCAAGGACAAGAAGCCGTACGACATCATCGTCTGCGACTTCATGTTGCCGGGCATGTCGGGGCTGGAGCTGATTCAGCGTTTGCGCGCCAACCCGATGACGGCCAAAGTGCCTATTCTGATGATCAGCGCCCATACGAATTACGGGATGGATGACCGAGCGCGAGCCGTCGGCGCGAATCATTTCCTCAACAAACCGTTCACGCTGTCGCAATTTCGCAGTGCGCTCAGCGGCTTGCTCGCACAAAAGAACGAGAGCGCTTTAACGCCCTGACCGGGATCGCAAAAGTTGCACTCCTCGCGATCTCGCTCGCGCTGGACGTGTTCGCAGTGTGTGTCGGCGTCGGTGTGCGTGGGCACACGCGCGCGGAAAAAGTCCGTATCGGCGCGGCGTTTGCCAGCGCCGAAGTCGTCATGAATCTCGTCGGTTTAGGGCTCGGACGCGTGATCGGCACGCTGATCGGTGAGGCCGCTGCCTATTTGGGCTTTGCCGCACTCGTGGGCGTCGGCGCCTATATGATTGTCGAGAGCTTACGCGAAGAAGCCGGCGAGTTGGATCTGTCGACAGGCTGGGGCCTCTTTATCGCGGCGGTTTCGATCAGCCTCGACTCGCTGGGCGTCGGCTTCACGCTGCCATACCTCGGGGTTTCGATTCTCCTCGCGCTGGCGATGATTTTCGGCGTGTCGATTCTTGCGACGACCGGCGGACTTTCGCTTGGGCGCGTCATCGGAAATCGCGTCGGCGGCGGCACGGGGATTCTGGCCGGTGCGATGCTCGTCGTGACGGGATTGCTCTTTGCAGCCGCGCGTTATTACGGTTTCTAGCGTGCCGCGCGCCGGCGAGCTCTACGACTTGTGGGAAGCGAGCGGAAAGCAGAGCGCGATCGTGGTCGGAACGGCGAAAAACGTCGGCAAGACGACGACCGTGAACGCACTGTTGCGCGTTGCCGCGGAGCGTGGCGTGGGGATGGGCCTCACGTCGATCGGTCGCGACGGCGAAGCGTTCGATGCGGTCGACGAAGCGCCGAAGCCGCGCATCTTCATCGAATCGGGGACCCTCATCGCGGCGGGCAGGGCCCTCGTGCCGCACGCGCGCGGGATCGACGTGCTCGACGAACGCGAACGGAGCGCCCTCGGTCCGATCGTGTTCTATCGCGCGAGCCTGCCGCAGTACGTCGAAATCTCCGGTGCGCCGACTGCGCACACGATGCGAGCGGTGATCGATCGTTTGCGCGATTTGGGCAGCGAGCGCGTCCTCATCGACGGCGCAATCGATCGCGTCGCGATTGTCGCAACCGGGAACGACGCGGTGATCGTTGCGACCGGAATGTCGCGCGCGGCGACGATAGAAGAAGTCGCTTCGGACACGCGGCTCCTCATCGAAAAGCTGGGCCCTTCGCGCACGATCGCGTGCACGACGTGCCCGGTCGGCGAGGGCCGCAGCGCTCGGGCCGAAGCGTTGTTGCGCGCGGTAGGCGAAGCGACGGGTTTGCCGACCTTCGATTTGCAAGCAGGTTTGAGATGGAACCCCTGATCATCACCGTCGCGCCGGTGGGTGCAGAGCTGCGGCCCGATCAGACGCCGCATCTGCCGGTGACGCCGCAGCAGCTCGGCGAAACTGCTGCTGCGTGCCAAGCCGCGGGTGCGTCGATCGTGCACGTGCACTGCCGCACCGATGACGGCCAAAACACGCATGCGGTATCGCGCTTCCGCGACGCGATGGAATCGATTCGCGCGCACAGCAATCTCATCGTGCAATTCTCAACCGGTGGTGCGATCGGCATGACGCCGGAAGAACGATCGGCACCGCTCGAGCTGCGTCCGGAGATGGCGACGCTGACGTGCGGAACCGTCAACTTCGGCGACGAGGTCTTTCAGAACGATTTCCCGCTGATGCGCGGCATACTCGCTGCCATGGAGCGTTACGGGGTGATGCCGGAGCTCGAAATGTTCGACCTCGGCCATCTTTCGAACGCCAAGCGCCTCGCCGCCGAGGGCGTTCTGAAAATGCCGCAGCACGTCGATTTCGTGCTGGGCGTTCCCGGTGGTCTCGAAGCCGGCGTCGAGCACTTGGTGGAGTGCACGCGAGCGCTGCCCGAAGGGTGCACCTGGTCTGTCGCCGCGATCGGCCGCATGCAGCTGCCGATGGCGACTGCGGCGATCGCAATGGGCGGCCACGTGCGCGTCGGCTTGGAAGACAACATTTGGTATACGAAGGGACGGCTCGCTCGCAACGACGAGTTGGTCGCGCGCGTCGCATACGTCGCCGAAAACCTTGGGCGGCCGGTCGCGACGCCGCACGAGGCACGGCGTATCCTTCGCTTGCCAGGATTCGCACCCGCCGCTTAGAACGCCGAAAACCGGTTGCTTACTTACGTCATCCGGCGCACGCTCTTGAACGTCCCTCTGCTGATTTTGATCAGCATGGTGATTTTCATTATTCTTTCCAACGCGCCGGGCGGTCCGCTCGCGCCGTATTTGCAGAATCCGCACATCACCGAAGCCGATATCGTGCGGCTCAAGCACAATTTGGGACTCGATCAGCCGCTGCCGATTCAGTATTTCCACTGGCTTGGCAAAGTGCTGAGCGGCGATTTAGGTTATTCGACGTCAAACTCGGAGAGCGTGACGAACGCAATCTTCGAGCGATTGCCGGCGACGCTGGAACTGATGGGCAGCGCGTTCGTGTTCTCGCTCGCGATCGGCGTAACGTTCGGCATCCTTTCGGCGCTGCGACCGTACTCGTGGCTGGATTACATCGTCACGACGTTTGCGTTCTTCGGACAATCGATGCCGGTGTTCTGGTTCGCGCTGATGCTGCAGCTCGCGTTTGCCGTGTACGGCATTCCGCTGCCGGATGGTTACAAGATACAGCTGCCGTCCGCGAGCATGTGCTCGACGGACGCGTGCGGTTTCGGCGACCGCCTCGAGCATCTGATC
>JBOHTT010000249.1:0-3667 GCA_050733775.1 Vulcanimicrobiaceae bacterium | reverse complement strand
GCTTTGTCACGTCCGCCGATCGCGCCGGCGCGAGCGTGCACGCAATCATGAAGGTTACACTGCATAAAGATCGCCGGACCGTTGACGTCTATGTGAAACGCGATCTTGAAAGAGATTCGCCGCGTCTCGATATTTTCGGCGACGGAGGCAAATAGAGCCGGCCGCTACTGCGCGACGCTGTCTGCAACGCGGCGCCGGCCCAGGCTCTCGCGCGCCTTTACCAGACGCAGCATCGCTTCGTTGTAGGGGGTCGGCGTCGCGGTGCGGCGCCCTGCGGCGACGATCGCGCCGTTGATCTGTTCGATCTCGCTTCTTCTGCCGGCAGCGAGGTCGAGCGCCATCGTGCTGCGGGCAGTGGCGGTTTGGCCCACGATCTCGCGCACGTAACCCCAGGCGTCGGCAAACGGCAAGTTGATGCGCAGCCGGTTCGCGACGGCCGCGGCTTCAAGTGCGATTCCTCGCGCCAGCTCCGCGGCATCGGGGTCGTCCAGAATCGCTCCGGCTTCGCAATCCAGAACGGCGCTCAGCGGATTGATCGCCGCATTGGCGACGAGCTTGCCCCAAACGTGCGGCCGGATATCGTAGGCGACGCGCGTCGCAAGACCGGAACTGGTCAGGAGCGTCGCAACGGCGTCGACTGACGCGGACGCCGCGCCGGCACTTCCGATGACGGTTCGCCCGACACCGACCCGCTCGGCGACGCCGTCGCCGCGAGGGATTGCTGCCTCGGTCGTCGCGCCGATGACGAGTGCGACCACGCTCCCCAACGCGGCCTTCACCGCTTCCTCGTTGCCGAGGCCGTTCTGCAGCGACACGATCGTCGTTGACGGATCCAATCTGCCGCCGAACGGGCGCAAAGCCCGCAGCGTATCGTACGCCTTCACAAAGACGAAAATGACGTTACAGCCGTATAGTGCGGCGGGGTCCGTCGTTGCCGTAGCCTTCCGCGGAGCTTCTCCCTCGAGCCGAACGCCGTTGCGCGCGAGCGTGTCGCACAGCTCCGGCCGCACGTCCAGGTACGTAACGTCTGCGACGGACGCGAGATGCCAGCCGACAAGCAGTCCTTGCGCTCCCGCGCCGAGGATACCGACTCGATTGCTCGTCCGCCTCATTGCCACGTTCTTCGCCCTCTACCGCGCGAACGCCGAAACAGCGGCAATAAGATCACGCCGGACGCAAAGCCTCCGATGTGCGCGAAATACGCGACGCTGCTCCCTTGTTCGCTCATGGTCTTCGTCGTGATGGCTCCCCATCCGTGCACGAACTGCACCGCTGCCCACAAGCCGATGACGAGCATGGCGGGAAGGCGCAGGAACAGAGGAAAGCAGCCGATCGGAACGAGCGTCCCGACGCTGCTCGTGGGGAAGCTCATCATGTAGCCGCCGAGCACGCCGGCAATTGCACCCGAGGCACCGATCGTCGGAACGTGGCTGCCCGGATCGATTGCGATCTGCGCGAGTGCTCCGACCGTTCCGCACAGCAAATAGTAGATCAGGTAGCCAACGTGTCCGCACGCATACTCCATTGCCGGACCGAAGACGACGAGAAAGAGCATGTTGAAGAAAATGTGCAGGAAGCTTGCGTGCATGAACATCGAGGTCAGAATTGTTTCCGGCGGCCATGCGGGACTCGGCCGTGCGAGTACGACGTTATGCGTGAGGTCGTAGGGTATCAGCGCGAACGAGCTGATGAACGTATCGGTATTCGGAGCCGAGACTTCTTGAAGAAACGCCACAATATTTGCGATCACGATGGCGTACGTCATGAACGGGAACGTCGGCGTGCGCGTCCCCGTCCCGAGCGGGATCATTGACCGCCTAAGAACCGATACTGCATTCCGTACGTCGTGCGGCGCGAATCGTGCAAGATGTCACGCTCACCCGCAAAGAGATCGAGATTGTGCATTGCGTGAAGGCGCAGATACGCGTCGATGTAGCCGTACCGAGGATCGTACGCCAGTCCTTCGAGGCCGAAGACGCCCTTCGAAACGATGCCCATCACGCCCAAGCGCGAGTAGAGAATGCCGCCGCCGAGCAGCACGTTCGGCGATACGCGCTCGCGCATGGCAAAGTTCCAGGTCTGGTTGCCGCTCAAATCGTTGACGCCGGTATAGAGCTGCGAGTCACCGTGGGGGTTGAGGACGACGTTGAAGTCGCTCTGGGGGCCCCGATCGGAATTCAACACCGCCGTATCCTTTGCGCCGGCGCTCCTGATGGAAAGCTCGCTCAGACGGACCTGAATCTCGACGAGGCTCTTGGCCAGTCCCGCCATGCGGTCGCGGATGCCTGGCGTGAGCTGGACGCTGCCCTTCTTCTCCTGCTGTCCTTGCGGAACGGGACTCGGAACGCCGGGCGCGGGGCTCGCGGGAACGATCCGGTCGCCGCCGGGTCCCGGGGACGTCACCGCCGGCGGCGTTGCGCCGGCATCCACGCCGTAAACCGAG
Source organism: Vulcanimicrobiaceae bacterium (assembly GCA_050733775.1). Taxonomy (GTDB): domain Bacteria; phylum Vulcanimicrobiota; class Vulcanimicrobiia; order Vulcanimicrobiales; family Vulcanimicrobiaceae; genus JAFAMS01. The sequence continues at coordinate 1,224 of JBOHTT010000249.1, read as the reverse complement.
CTGGTTCCGCCCAGGACCCCGAGCAGCGAGCTGGCACGCTGGCTCGCCGCGTCGATATGTGTGAGGGTGTCGCGCAGCTGCGCTTGCGTCTGCGGATTCTCTGCCGCATGCCGCAGATCGTCGCTGAGCGCGGCCATGTTGGCCGTTGCGACTGCGATCTTTCGCGCCGTCTGCAGCAGATCGTCGTGCAGCTGTGGGTTCGTCGCGAGCTGCTCCATAGACCCGGTCGCGTTCGCGAGCGATGTCGCCGTGCGATTTAGCGACACGAGTAATGCATCGATGCGACCGCCGTTGCGCTTTGTGGTATCGTCGAGCCGGCCCGTCAAATCGACGATGTTTGCGCTCGCCGCGTTGAGCGACCGCTGCATCGACGAGGTCAGCTCCTCTCCGCGACGGGAGAAATCGGTCATCGCGCTGTTGGCGGTTATCGCTAAATGATTGGCGTTATCGATAGCGGACTGGAGCGTATCGAGCAGCTTTGGCTCACGCCGCGCAAGTTGATCCATGATCTTATCGAGTTTAGCGAGCGATCCGCGGCTTGACTGGAGCAAATCCCCGATCGATTGCGGCGTCGTCCCTTTCGGCTGCTCGGCAACGGGAAGCACCGTGCGCACGAGGTCACCCTGATCTTCTGGACGCCTCGGTGGAACGATCGTCAGGACGGAGCTACCGGTCAATGGTGCCGATACGACGAACTCTGATTTGATTGGTACGCGGGCCGAACTGAAGATCGCCATGATGACGTCGACGGTGTAATCGGGTAGCATTTTGATTTCCGACACCGTTCCGACTTGCAGGCCGCTTTCGTAAACGATAGAGCCTTTCGTGAGACCGGAAGCGCTCTGGAAGTGAACGCCGATCTCATATCCGCTGACGCGCGCTGCTAAATTGGAAAGCACGAAGTACACGGAAAACAACGCCACGATGCCGATGAGCGTAAACGCTCCAACGATTGCCTGTCTGCTCATATCGGGATCGGCCCGACCTCGCTTCCTTGCAAGAACTGCTGCACGATCGGGTTGGGCGATGACCGGATCTCATCGAGCTTGCCGTGCGCGATAATCGCACCCTCAAAAAGCATGGCAACGTAGTCGGCCATCATGAAGATGCTTTGCAAATCGTGCGATACGACGACGGCCGTGCCGTTGGACTTGGTCCTTAAGCGAATAATCGTGTCCGTCAGAAGGTGCGTAATGATGGGATCCAAACCGGTCGTTGGTTCGT
>JBOHTT010000248.1:0-2048 GCA_050733775.1 Vulcanimicrobiaceae bacterium | reverse complement strand
CACCCGCGCCGATCGGCGCCGGCGACGAGGTTCCGGCCTTACCGGCGCCGCGACGCCGCACGCGCAAAGCCGCAGAGGAGGGCGAAGCCGCGGCCCCGGCGCCGAAGCGCCGGCGCACCGTCAAAGCAGCAGCCGAAGGCGGCGATGAAGCGGCGGCTGCAAAGCCACGCCGCAAAGCAACGACGCGCAAGACGTCCGCGCGCAAGTCCTCGGTAAGAAAGAAGACCGAGTAACAGCGCGAGTCCAGAGGCTCCCTGGGGTAGGAGCGTGCTATGATCGCGACCCTCACGTTCAATCCCCGCAGCTGGAATCTCTCGGGGCTGAACGGCATCTCCGATGCAACGCTGGAAACGCACTTCGGCCTCTACGAAGGCTACGTCAAGAACACGAATCTGCTGCGCGAGCAACTCGCCGAAACGCTCGAACGGGGAAAGCCCACCGGCATCGATCCGCGGTTCGCGGAGTTGCAGCGCCGGCTCGGCTTCGAATTGGGTGGAATGCGTCTGCACGAGCTGTACTTCGATAACCTTACGACGAAGCAAACGGAGCTCGTCGACGGCGGCGGACTGCACGCCGGAATGCAGCACGTTTGGGGCAAGGTCGCAACGTGGCGCTCGGAGTTTGCCGCGATGGGTGAAATGCGCGGCGTCGGTTGGGTGATGCTCGCACAAGATCCGTGGAGCGGCGATCTCTCGAATCATTGGGTCGAGTTGCATCAAGACGGCAACGTTCCGGGATTCATTCCGATCCTGGTCATGGACGTCTGGGAGCACGCCTGGATCAAAGACTATGCACCCAAGGCGCGCGCGAGCTACGTCGAGGCGTTCCTGTCGAACGTCGACTGGAATCTTTGCGAAGAACGCATGCGCGCGGCGTATCCGGAGGGCGTCAGGGTGCCGTAGGGCTAATGCCCACGGCATGGTAAGCGCGAGCGGCGTAGAGCTGGCCGAAAAACTGCGCGCCTTCATGGACGAAGTCGTCTATCCGAACGAGCGCCGTTTCGAAGAAGAAATTGCGTCGGCGCCGTCGCGCTTTTTCGTTTCACACGTCATGGAAGAGATGAAAGACAAAGCTCGCGCCGCTGGGCTTTGGAATCTCTTTCTGCCCGAAAGCGAATACGGCGCCGGCCTGACCAATGCTGAATACGCGCCGCTTTGCGAGATCATGGGGCGCTCGCAAATCGCGCCGGAAGTCTTCAACTGCAACGCGCCGGATACGGGCAATATGGAAACACTCGTCCGTTACGGCAACGCAGAGCAGAAGAAACAGTGGTTGGAGCCGCTTTTACGCGGCGAGATTCGATCCGGCTTTGCGATGACTGAGCCCGATGTTGCGTCGTCAGATGCAACGAACATCGCGGCGCGCATCGATATCGACGGCGATCATTACGTCATCAACGGCCGCAAGTGGTGGACCACGAACGGCAACAGCCCACACTGCAAGATCCTGATCTTCATGGGCAAGACGGATCTCAGAGCGCCGCCGCACTTACAGCAATCGATGATTTTGGTTCCCATAGACACGCCAGGCCTCAAAGTGGAGCGCTCGCTGTCCGTATTTGGGTTTGACGACGCGCCGCACGGCCACGCCGAGCTTAGCTTCACGAACGTTCGCGTGCCTCGCAGCAACGTGTTGCTCGGCGAAGGCCGCGGTTTTGAAATAGCGCAAGGCCGCCTCGGGCCGGGCCGCATCCACCACTGCATGCGATTGATCGGGCAGGCGGAGCGCGCGCTGGAGAAAATGTGCCGGCGGGCCACCGAGCGGATCGCTTTCGGCAGGAGCGTGGCCGAGCAGGGGGTGACGCGCGAGCGCATCGCCGAGTCGCGCATCCTGATCGACGCGGCGCGCTACATGGTGCTGAACGCGGCGTGGAAGATGGACACCGTCGGCAACAAGGTGGCGAGGAAGGAGATCGCCATGATCAAGGTGTTCGCGCCGAACGTGGCGCTCAAGGTCATCGACTGGGCAATGCAGGTGCACGGCGGCGGCGGCGTATCGGACGATTTCGGCCTGGCGTACGCGTATGCGCACGCGCGCACGCTGCGCTT
>JBOHTT010000247.1:0-2670 GCA_050733775.1 Vulcanimicrobiaceae bacterium | reverse complement strand
TCTACGACGCGTACAATGCGTCGCTTTCCGGAACCGTCGCGACGCTCGCAGCGTTCGCCGCCGAGCCGGCGCAGCGGCGTATCGCAATTCTCGGCGGCATGGCGGAGCTCGGCGATGACTCGCCGCGTTTTCACGAGCAAGCCGGTGCTGCCGTGGGGCGAAACGGCATCGACGTGTTGCTCGCGGGCGGCGCGCACGCCGACGCGACGGTCCGCGGCGCGCTCGAAGCCGGGATGCCTGAGTCCGCCGTGCTTCCCTATAACGACAACGGCGTTGCAATCGCGTGGCTGCGCGAACATTTGCGCGAAGGCGACTGCGTGCTGCTCAAGGGCTCGCGCATGTACAAGATGGAGGAGATCTTGGTGGCGCTGCAGTGATGGTCGCGCTTCCGATTCGCACGCGGCTCGTCCAGCGCGGCGACGATCTCGCGCAGCTCGCGCTCGATGCAACGGCCGGCATCGCGCGCGAAGGCGACGTGCTCGCGATCTCCGAGACGGCCGTCGCGATCGCGCAAGGCCGCTTCGTTGGCGCGGAATACATTCGGCCGTCGCCGCTCGCGTACGCGCTTTCGCGCCGCGCGGGTGCGCTCGCGACGGTCAGCCAGCCGGAGTCGATGCAGCTCGTCATCGACAAAGCCGGCGCACCCCGCGTGATCGCGGCGGTCGTCGCGCACGCAATGGGCATGTTGCGCGGCAAGCGCGGCGTCTTCTACGAAAAGCTCGGCGACGCGATTGCGACGATCGACGGCTACACCGGCACGTTGCCGCCCTACGAACAAGCAATCGTCTTCGGCCCGGAAGATCCCGACGCGTTTGCGACCGCGTGCGCGCAAAAAACCGGCGCCGGCTGCGCGGTCGTCGATGCGAACGATCTCGCCGGCGCAAAAGTGCTCGGCGCGTCGCCCGGCGTCGCGCGCGATGCCGTCGCCGAGGCGCTGCGCGACAATCCGGCCGGCAATGCGGATAAGCGAACGCCGATCGTGGTGCTGAAATGGCGCGGAGAAGGCCGCAGCCCGCTGTGGAGCTGACTGCGTCGATTGTGGCGGCCTTTTCGTTCATCGCGGCGCGCCTGCTCGGACGGCCGCTGATTGCGATGCTGCGCTCGGCGTCGGCCAAGCAGATCGCCTACGAAGATGCGCCGCAAACGCATCAAACCAAAACCGGCACGCCGACGATGGGCGGCTTGCTGTTCCTCATCGCGCCGGCGGTTGCGCTCGCCGCCGCACCGACGCTCGCGACCCTTGCAATGACGTTCTTGTTCGCGGCGTGCGCGCTGATCGGCGCCGTCGACGACACGATGGCGATTCGCCTCGGCCGCAATCGCGGTTTGCGCGCGCGGACGAAGCTGCTGCTGACCGGTGTCGTGGCAGCGGCCTTCGCGTTCATGTTGCTCGACTCGGTTCGCGACAGCTCGTTGATTATTTTCGGGCTGGGATACGTGAACGTCACGGTCTACGTGCTGCTCAGCATCCTCGCAATCGTCGCGACGACGCACGCGGTCAATCTCACCGACGGGCTCGACGGTCTCGCAGCCGGCACGATCGTCCCGCCTCTCATCGTCATTGCATACGTCGCGTTTGCGCAAGCGCAGCTCGGCGTGGGTATTTTCGAGTGCGCCGTCATCGGCACGGTCGTCGGGTTTCTTGCATTTAACGTTCATCCGGCTAAAGTATTTATGGGCGACACCGGTTCGCTCGCGCTCGGCGCCGCGCTCGCAGGCGGAGCGGCTGCAACCGGAATGCAATTGCTCCTTATCCTCATTGGTGGAGTCTTCGCCGCGGAGGCGCTGTCCGTGATCCTTCAAGTCGCGTCCTACAAGATGACGAAAAAGCGCATCTTTCGGATGAGCCCGCTGCACCATCACTTCGAGATGGGCGGCTGGCCGGAAACGAAAGTGACGACGCGATTTTGGGTCGCCTCGCTGCTCTGCTCGATTGCCGGTTTCGCGCTCGTGAGGGTTGCGCTGTGATTGCAGGTTTCGATCGCACGCTCATCATCGGTATGGGCCGCAGCGGCCGCGCGACCGCGCGCGTGCTGCATAATCTCGGCGCCACGATTTGGGCGACCGACGAGAGCAAGCCGGACACGCTGAAAGACGCGCTCAAAGAGCTGAAGTCGCTGGGCGGCGAGTTCGTCGCGCCCGACGATCTTGCGGCGCTCTTGCCAAACCTGGAAGCCGCGGTGATTTCGCCGGGCGTGCCGCTCAACTCGCCGTTTGTGCGCAAGATTCAGCAGGCGCGGGTGCCGGTGTACAGCGAGATCGAGCTTGCGTTCCGGCTTTGCAAAGCGCCGATCGTCGCGCTGACCGGCACAAAAGGCAAAACGACGACGACCGCGCTCGTCGGGCATCTCTTCAACGCGACGGGGCGGCGTGCACTCGTCGGCGGGAACATCGGCAATCCGCTGATTGAAGAAGCGGTAAAAGCCGAAGCGAGCGATTGGGTGATCGCGGAAGTGTCGTCGTTCCAGCTCGAGTCGATCCGCAGCTTCAAGCCGAAGATTTCTGCGTTCATCAACATCTCGCCCGATCATCTCGATCGCTATTTCTCGATGGACGAGTACGCGGAAGCCAAATTCCGCATCTTCGCCAATCAGAATGCAGGCGACACGTTCGTCGGGAATCTCGACGACGAGCGCATCGCGACGCTGGCAGAGGGCGAAGGTGCCGAAC
>JBOHTT010000246.1:0-12007 GCA_050733775.1 Vulcanimicrobiaceae bacterium | reverse complement strand
GAGGTCGACCAGCTCGCCGTTGATGCCATCCGATAAGCCGCTGGCGAAGAACGTCAAGATATTTGCGACTTCGTCCGGGCTCGCGGCAGCTTCAAATTCTTTCGGACTGAGATAGCTTCGCGCCGCGTCGGTCGCGACGCCGCCGAGGACGACGGCGTTGGCGACGATGCCGTCGGCTTTGTGTTCGCGTGCGATCGCGCGCATGAGAATGTTGACTGCAGCCTTTGCCGCGCCGAACAGGCCAAATTCTGGCGATGGATCCTTCGAGCTGCCGGCGGTGACCGTCACGATGTGTCCGCGCGAACGCCGGCCCGCGCGATAGTCCTGATCCAGCATGCGCCGCAACGCTGCAATTGAGAGATTGTATGCCGGAACGACAAAGCCGTCGAGATTCACGCGAAGATCGTCGAGCGTCGACCTGGTGAGCGCGACGAATTTGCCTTTGCCGGCCAGGTTGACGACGGCGTCGACCCTTCCCGAACGCCGTACGACCTCTTCGAGCAGCTCGCCGGTCGCTTTCGGATCGTTCAAATCGACGCCGACGGGACGCGTGCGATCGTACCCGCGGCAAGCCTCCTCGGCATTTTCTTGGGTACGCGAGACCACGACGAGCTCCGCGCCGGCTTCGTGCATGCTCCGAAGCGTAGCGCCACCGACGCGTCCCGTCGCGCCGGCGAGGATCACGACCTCGCCGTCAAGCATCGGTTATGCCTTCTTCAGCTGGTGTAGCGCGAAGCGATTGCCTTCAGGGTCCGTCACGAAGCACGCCCGGCAGTTCGGGAAATCGTGCAGCTCGCTGGCTTTTGCGCCGTGGTTGACCAGGCGCTCGCGCATGCCCTCGATGTCGTCGACCTCGAACGACGCGCCGGTCGACTGACCCGGCGCGAAGCCCAGCGACTCGCCGTTGCCGATCCCGAACGTCGTCGAGCCCACGTCGAATTCAACCCAATGATCGCCGAACGATTGTCCCGGCACGAGTCCGAGCACGTCGCGATAAAACTTCACCGCACCGGGAACGTCCCGCACGGAATAGGCGAAGAAAGCAATGTCCTTGACCACAGCTACCTCGTACTTAGACAGTAACTAAGTCAAGCTCGCTGCGAGTCGGCGTGGTTGCACTGAGCTCGACCACGACCTCATTACCCCCGCCCCGGCGCGCCGTAACGATGGGTCGCGAGGCGAATTTGCTGACGATATAGAGCCCCCGGCCGTGATCGAGAAAATCGTCGGTCGGCAACGCGATCTCCCCCACCTCAAATGACGGTCCCCGATCGCGCACGACCAACCGCGGACGATCGGCGCGCCACGACAGCTCGACGTCAATCGGCCCGGGTGCGTGCCGCACGACGTTGCTCACGAGCTCGCCGAACACGAGCTCCGCAATTGGAATGATTTCGGGATCAACGTTGCGCCGGCGCAAGTGCGCGGTGAACGCGCTGCGCGCGTCTTCGGCGCTCGCGGCATCGTCCGAACGAAAATGCCATGACGGATGGGCTTTGGTGTCGACGATCGACAACACCAGGAGCGCGATGTCGTCGCGTTGCGCGCCCCGCACGACGTTGTCGACGAGGCGCTCCGGGTCTTCGGCGTGTAATCGCAACAAGTTCGCGAGCTGCCGTTCGCCCTCGATCGCATTGCGGTTCGCTTCCGTCAAGCCGTCGGTGTAAAACGCGACGGTATCGAGCTCCTCGAGCACGATCGTACTGACGGTAAACGTACTGTCGGGATCGACGCCCAGCGGCACGCCGCTTCGTCCGAGAAACGACACGTTACCCCGTCGCAGCAGCGCCGGAGGCGGATGTCCCGCCGAACTCATGGTCAAGCGCCGCGACGATGGATCGTAAATCGCGAACATCGCAGAAGCTATCGTTTCCGGATGCGAGCTCGCAAAGACGCGATCGACCGTCTGCAACACGAGTGCGGGATCTTGGTTCGTGAAAGCGGTGATCGCGCGGAACGTTTCACGCAGGCGAACCATCGCAGTTGCCGCTTCCAAACCGTGGCCAAAGACGTCGCCGATGGAGAGCGCGACCCGGCCATCCTGCAACGTGAACACGTCGTACCAGTCCCCGCCGACCTCGGTTTCGTGGAGCGCGGGGCGATACACGCCTTGCAGTGAGAGGCCTTCCAGCTCGGGCAAGAACGACGGCAAGAACGCGGTTTGCAGCATCTTGGAAATGCGCTGCTCGCGCGCGTACAACGCTTCAACTTCGGCCAGGGCGCGATGCTCCGCGTCGATGTCCGTGACGGTGCCGTACCAGGCGAGCTTTCCATCGACGTCCGTCACCGGGGTCGCGGCGCTCAGATACCAGCGGTAGTCGCCGTTCGCTTGACGATAACGTTGTTCGACCCGATATGGCTGCCGCAACGCCATCGACGCAGCCCGCGCGGTCGCGTTTTTACGGAGATCGTCCGGATGGAGCATTTTGCGCCAGCCGTCTCTGAGTGAGTCGGAAACGGGCTGCCCGGTGACCTCGGACCAACGGGCGTTCAAAAACGTGACCGCGCCGCCCGCATCTAAGAGATAGACGATCGTACCGGCGGATTCCGCCATCGCCGTGAATCGCTCGACCAAACTGCTGCGCTGCACCATACGCGCAAATTCGGAGATGAGACCGCAGACGACGATGATGCTCGACATCAGCGTGAACACACGCACGACCTGCGCGTCCGTCGAGTCGGGTGCGCGCAAGACCATGGCATAGACTTCCCCGACGATCAAAGGAACGAGGCTCACGCGCAGCCATAGATCGAGCGAGGTGTGCCTCCGGGAGCGCTGCAGCGCCACGAGCGCGCCGATAGTCAATGCGAGCCGCAGCAGGGCGGCCCATTGCCACACACGCGACGGCTCCGGCAGAATGCCGGACAGCGCGACGGCTACGATCGCTATCGATGCGCCGGCACCGACAAGCAGCGCCTTGAAGAGATCGCCGCGGTGCGGCGGGCTCCCGGCGTACCAGATCAAGAACGAGGACCACCCGACGCTCCACCCGACGAAGCTCCATAACGCGGCATTGTGCTGCGCCGGTGCGCCGAGAGCGAACGCGATGACATACAACGCGAGCGGCGCGACGGTAAAGGAGAGCGCTCCGGCGAGGCGCGCGGATGCGACGTCACCGACGAGCCGGGCACGCCAGATCTGCAGCACCGTCGCAAACACGTTGCAGAGACAGAGCGTCGAGCCAACCGCGATGAAGATCGCGAGAGCGTCCGGCGGGCGACCGATACCGCGGTACCACACCAAAGCAAAAACGACCAAGCATATTGTAAGCCCGGCTGCAAAAAGTCGCTCCCGTCTGCTAGGCGATTCGCTCGCAGCCGGTACGATCGACGGCTCTGCTCTCATAGGCGCGGGGATTCCGGTTGAGGCTGGTTACACGGCCGCGGCTCACCGCCTGCCGTGCGCTCGCTCCTATGCTCTCGTGCCTGCGCGTCCGGCAATTGCGGGTCGAATTCGGTGCCAGGCGATGCCGGCAAAAATCGCGATCGCAACAAGTTGCGCCACCGCCGCTGCATCGAGCAGCCCGCTCAAACCCACTGACGATGGAAATTGCAGCTGCTGCAACGGCTCCGCGATGAGTCGAACGACGAGCCCGCCGTTGAGCATCCACCAGCAAAGCGCCGGCGCGACGATTGGATATCGGCCCTGCGTCTGCGGAAACCGCTCGCGGTCGAGCGGCAGCATCCAGAGCGCGATACCGATGACGATGTTCACGAGGAAGCCGACCGTGCCGAGATGCGCATGCTCGACGCCGATGATTGCGGGAACGGCGATACCGGCACCGTGCGCAAACGTTAACGCGGTGCCGGCGGCAAACGTCAAGAACAAAAAGACAAGCGCCGTTTTCGCAAAGCGTCGAGTTTCAAGCGGCATGAATGACGATCGTTTTCGTTTGCACCCGCCGGTATGCCACGATTAACGTGATGGCCATCGTCGCCCAACCGGCGATGCCGCAGCACGCCGCGATGACGAGCGGCGTTCCGCCTTCTCCAAAAGCGAGCGTGCACGTACCGAGTGCGACGGCGATCTGAAACAACACCCACGACACGGTGCCGAGCGGCGTGCTCACGACCGTCCACGGACGAGTTTCATCTTCGTCGCCGTGTACCGCCGTAATCATGAGCCGCACGCCGATGTGAAAGATGTGGCCGTTGACCATTTGACCGAGCCATCCGACCAGCGCGAGATACGTCAACGCTGCTCCCCACGGCTTCCCGGCCGCAACGCCGGCCCCGAGCGCAACGCACGCGACGAGCCACACGTTCGCAATGATGACAAAGAGCTGCGGCACCGGATTGGGATGTTGACGACGCCGAAAGATCTCGAAGAGATCGACGGCATAGAACAGCGCGCCGGCACACATCAAGACGACTCCGGCCGTGGACAGGACCGGCGATCCGGTGGCCATCGCGACGGCGAAAAGAATCGCGCCCAATAAGAGCAAGCCCGATGTCGCGACGTGCGCGACCGGAATGCCTGAGGCGACACCCGTGATTGCCCGCATCGTGCGTGCGGACACGCCGAACACGAGCGACGACAGCCAGGCCACGATGCCCAGGACGGCATGCGCAGCCGGTAACGCAATCAAGATCGTTGGATTCAGTCGCCCTTTTAAGGCGAGACCGAACGCCGCGCCGAGCGCGGCGGTCACAAACAAACTCGAGAGCGTGATCAAGAATGCGCGAGCTACCATGCGTTCTCGAAACTCGCCGCGCAGCGCACGTCCAATCGTAATACATGTCGGCACGAGATAGACACACAACGCCACAAACGTGAAGAGCGCGGCACCTTCGATTTGACCGCGATCCGAGCCGAAGAATCCGATAACGAGGAGGATCACGCCGAGCGCGAACGCGCGAACGGCCCAGCGCGCGACGCCCTGCGCAAACCACTCGACGTCTAGGAACGCCCCGATAACGTGCAAGAGCACCGAAAGTGCGGCGAGCGTTATCCAACCCAGCGCGACGACGTGAACCCATCCGAGCGACGGCAACGATCCCGGCTCGACGCCTCGCAGCGCCAGCCATAGCATGACGATCCACGATGCGCCGGCAAAGACATTTGCCGCAGCGAGGGTGTCCTTGGGGATCCAATCGCCGGCCCGGGAATGCATCAACCGATTACTCGGCGAGAGCCGACTTAATAAGCTTCTCTTGCTCGGCTGCGTGAGCGCCAGGATACCCTTCGCTGGGGCTCGCGCGGTACGGCCGGCCGGCGTAATCGATATCGCTAAAACGCTTCGGTATTTTCTCCAGCAATCTGCGGCGCACGTGCGCACGCGCACCCATATTCTTCGGCTCTTCCTGCACCCAAACGATCTTCTCGACGTTCGGATAACTCTCGATTAGCGAAATGACTTGCTTGCGCGGAAGCGGTGAAAGCAGCTCGATGCGCACGATTGCCGTGTGCTGCATTTTAGCGTAGCCGGGATCGCTGACGAGGTCGTGATAAATCTTACCGGTGCACAAGAGGATCCGCCGAACCGCTTTGCGGTTCTTCGACATCGTCGGATCGTCGATGACTTGCTGGAAACCGCCATCGGAGAGATCGTCGAGTTTGCCGAAGGACGCGTTATTACGCAGGAGCGATTTCGGTGTGAACACGACCATCGGGAAGCCGTGTTTGTCGCGCGCCTGCATGCGCAAGAGGTGGAAGAATTGCGCCGAGGTCGACGGCATGGCGACGCGGATATTGCCTTCGGCCGAAAGCTGTAAGAAGCGCTCGATGCGCCCGCTCGAATGCTCGGGGCCCATGCCTTCGTAGCCGTGCGGCAAGAGCAGCGTAAGACGCGACTCTTGCTCCCACTTCGCAAGACCCGCTGCCAAGAATTGGTCGATAATGATCTGCGCGCCGTTTGCGAAATCGCCGAACTGCGCTTCCCAAAGCACGAGCGCGTTCTTTTCGGCGACGCTGTAGCCGTATTCGAAGCCCATGCACGCGTACTCGGAGAGCGGACTGTTGTAAATCTCGAAAGACGCTTTGCCGGACGAGAGATGCTGCAGCGGGACGTAGCGCGCGTTGCTGTTCGCGTCGTGCATTACGGCGTGACGATGGCTGAACGTGCCGCGTTCGGTGTCTTGCCCCGTCAAGCGAACCGGAATGCCTTCGCTAATCAGCGAAGCGTACGCAAGCCATTCCGCGAGCCCCCAATCGATCTCGCCGGTCGCTTCCAGCTGCTCTTGTCGCTTCTGGAATTGGCGCTCGAGCTTCGTATTGAGGCTGAAGCCGTCAGGCGGACGGATAAGCTCGCGGCTCCAGCCCAACAGCGTGTCCCGCTTGACGCGCGTCTCGATCGTCTCATCCGTCTCGTAATCCGTGCCGGGCTTCTTGATGAGCTTGATCGCGCTTTTCTTCGACTCTTCGTGCTGATCGAGCAGCCGCTGATTCGCCGCTTCGACCAGAGAATCGGCTTGCTGCTGCGAGATGATGCCTTGCGCGACGAGATGCCCCGCGAAGAGCTCTCGCACCGTCGGGTGATTTTTGATTTTCTCGTACATGCCGGGCTGCGTGTACGCCGGCTCGTCCTGCTCGTTGTGACCGAAGCGGCGGTAGCCGATAACGTCGATCAGCACGTCCCGACTGAATTTCGCGCGGAAATCGAGCGCAAAATGCACCGCGCTCATGCACGCTTCGACGTCGTCGCTGTTGACGTGCACGATCGGAACGTCGAAGCCCTTCGCGAGATCGCTGGCGTAACGCGTGGAGCGGCCTTGTTCCGGGTCCGTCGTGAATCCGAGCTGATTGTTGGCGATCAGGTGGATCGTGCCGCCCGTCGCATAGCCCGGCAACGATTGTAAATTGAGCACTTCGGCGACGACGCCTTGCGCCGGAAACGCTGCGTCGCCGTGCACGAGAATCGGCGCAGCGGCGTGCAGATCGAGCGGCGGCGGATTTTCTGCATGATTCGTTTGCAGCGCGCGCGTCATGCCTTCCACGACGCCGTTCACCGATTCGAGATGGCTCGGGTTGCTCGCGAGAACGACTTCGATCTTGGTACCGTTCGGCGTTACGTACACGCCTTGCGCACCGTGGTGATACTTGACGTCGCCGAGCGCGTCGTTGCCTTCTTCTTGCTCGCCGCGCATCTTCGCAGCCTCGAACTCGCCCATGAGCTCTTCATAAGGACGGTTGACGACGTGCGCGATCGTCGCGAGGCGTCCGCGATGTGCCATGCCCATCACGGCAGTCTTCGTACCGTCGTCGGCGAGCATGCTGATGATCTCTTCGAGCATCGGGATAACGACGTCGAGGCCCTCGATCGAGAACGTCTTCTGTCCCAAGAAATTCTTGCGCAGATAGCGTTCCATCGCCTCGACTTTGGTGAGCCGTCCGAGAACTTGCACCATGCGCTCCGGCGAGAGCTTGAGGCGATGCAATCCGCCTTCGATATACTCGCGCAGCCAGCGACGCTGCTCGCGATTCCCGATGTGCTCGATTTCGTACGCCATCTGCCCGGCGTAGGCGTCGCGCAATTTCGGCAAAATATCGGCTAGAGAATTGCCTTGCAGCTTCGTGTGCAGCGCGGCGCCCGGAATCGCCGACATGAGCGCCGGCGTCAGGCCATAGGTGCGCGGATCGAGCCCTTCGTCGCCGGGCGGTTCGGAGCCGAGCGGATCGAGGTTTGCCGCGAGATGGCCGTGCAAGCGATACTGATTGATGATCGCCGTTCCGGCGGCGACTCCGCGCAATAATTCGAGGCTCGGCGCGCTGCCTGCAGCCGGCGAACCCGACGGCGCTTCGACGATCGTCGGCATGGCTTGCGCGCTTGGCGCAACGCCGTATGCGCTAAAAATGCGATCGTAGAACGACGGATCGGAAAGCAGCTGATCGATGCGGCGCAAAAATTCGCCCGAGAGCGCACCTTGAATCACGCGATGATCGTAGGTGCTCGTCATCGTCATTACTTTTTCGATGCCGAGCAACTGCAGCGTCTGGGGCGGCGATTTTGCGAAGCCGGGCGGATAGCCGATTGCGCCGGTGGCGACGATCGCGCCTTGCCCCGCCATCAAACGAGGCACCGATGCGACCGTGCCGATGCCGCCGGGATTCGTGAGCGTAATCGTCGCGCCGCTGACGTCGTCCGCGCCGAGCTTGTTGTCGCGCGCCTTCGCAACGAAATCTTCATAGCGTTCGCGGAACGCCGGAAAATCGAGTCGATCCGCGTCCTTGATGACGGGCACGATCAAAAAGCGCGTACCGTCTTTGCGCGTCACGTCAACCGCAAGTCCAAGATTGACCGGCTGATCGATGCGAAGCGCCGTATTGTTCTCACGGCGGAACGTCGCCGTCATTCCCGGAACGTCGTGCGCCGCTTGTGCGAGCGCGTACGCGATCAGATGGGTGAAGGAGATTTTCTGCGCGCGGCCTGCCGCAGCAAGGGCGTCGTTCAGCTGACGGCGTTTTTGGTCGAGCATGCCGACGCCGATGGTGCGAAAACTCGTCGCCGTCGGAATCGCAAGGCTTTGCTCCATCGCCGTTGCGAGCATCGCGACGGGACCCTTGAGCTGCGTCGTGACCGCGTCTTTAGACAGTGGCGGTAACGGTGTCGTAGCGGCGACGTTCGCGGGACGCGCTGCCCCGCTCTCGAGCGCGCTATCGACGTCCTGTCGCGTGATCAGCCCCTCAGGACCGCTTCCGCGAATCGAACGGATGTCGATGTTGTGACGCTCGGCAGAACGGCGTGCTTGTGGTGTTGCGACGCTGCTCGATGCACCGTTGCCGCCCGGCGCCGCCCGTGCAGCCTTCGGTTGGGGAGTTTTCGGTGAAGCCGCCGGGCTCGGCGCCGTCTTTGCCGGTGCGCCGGCCGGGCGTGCCGCGGCGGTGTCGATCTCAGCCAGCGGCGTGCCGACGGTGACCGTCGCGCCTTCCTGGACGAGCAATTTTGTGACGATGCCGGACGCGGGCGCCGGGACTTCGACGTCGACCTTCTCGGTCGTGACCTCAACGAGGGTCTCGCCGCGCTCGATCCACTCGCCGGCGTGCTTGCGCCATTCGACGATCGAGCCTTCGGTGACCGATTCCCCCATCTCAGGCAGGGGCACTTGCACCGTCGTCCCGATCACTGTCTCTGCTCCCCCAACAACTTGTTCCGACACCTCCCCGCCATCGTGAGATGCGGCGCACCCACGCCCATAACCGTCTTGACTTTTGTCCTAGTTGATGATTTAGTCATCTGACTAAACCAATTGCCCTATCCTTCGATGGAGGTTCCCATGGCGACTGTGGCCCCTACCGCACCCACGACCGCCCCCGACCCGGAGAAGCTCAACGCGTTCATCGGCAAAGCCCTCGGCGACATCGGCGCGGCCGCCAGCGCCGCACTGGTCATCATCGGCGACAAATGCGGCCTCTACCGTGAGCTCGGCAAAGGCACGCCGCTCACGTCGCATCAGCTGGCAGAACGAACGAACACGCAGGAGCGCTACGTGCGCGAGTGGCTCGCGAATCAGGCTGCCGGCGGATACGTCGAGTACGACGCCGCGACGCAAACGTATCGTCTGCCGCCCGAGCAAGCGTTCCTGCTCGCCGACGAAACGAGCCCGCTCTACTTGCACGGCGTCTTCCAAATTATCCAAGCGATGATCGTCGACGAACCGCATATCACCGAGCGTTTCCGGCGCGGCGGCGGCTTCGGTTGGCACGAGCACGACGAGCGTCTCTTCGAGGGCACCGAACGATTTTTCCGTCCCGGCTACAACGCGCATCTGATCGGCGAGTGGATCCCGGCGCTTGGCGGCGTCGACGAAAAGCTCAAACGCGGCGGCAAAGTTGCCGACGTTGGATGCGGGCTCGGTGCATCGACGATCATCATGGCAAAAGCATATCCGAAATCGACCTTCGTCGGCTTCGACTATCATCAGAAGTCGATCGAGCTGGCGCGCGAGCGAGCAAAGGCTGGCGGCGTCAGCGATCGCGTAACGTTCCAAGTCGCGCGCGCACAAGATTTTCCCGGCAAAGACTTCGATCTCGTCGCGCTCTTCGACTGCCTGCACGATATGGGCGATCCCGTATCGGCGGCCAAGCACATTCGTTCCACACTTGCGAAGGACGGTACGTGGATGCTCGTCGAGCCGTTTGCGAACGACAAGCTCGAGGAGAATCTCAATCCGATCGGGCGGATCTTCTACGCAGCGTCGACGATACTGTGCACGCCCTCATCGCTTTCGCAAGAGGTGGGTTTGGCACTCGGCGCACAAGCGGGCGAAGCGCGCCTGCGGAAAGTCGCGACGGACGGCGGGTTCACGCAGTTCCGGCGTGCGACCGAAACGCCGTTCAACCTCGTCTTTGAGGCAAAGCCATAAGAGAAAGCAAACGGGCGCGGATCGGCATTTCGGCCGCGCGGCATGACAACGAGCAGGCGTTCCTCGATGCAGCGGAACGCCTGCTTCTTAAAGAGGGCTACGCGCAAATCACGACGCGAAAGCTCGCAGAGGAGGCCGGCGCCAATCACGGTCTCGTGCACTACTATTTCGGCTCGATGGAAGAGCTGCTAATGCAAGTCCTCGAGCGCTTCACCGATCGCATTCTCGTGCGGCAACGCGCGATGTACGCCGCCGAGGGCGTGCCGTTCATTCAAAAATGGCGAACTGCAATGGGCTACATCGACGAAGACTTAGATGCGGGCTATCCTAAAATCTGGTACGAGCTGCAAGCGATGGCATGGAACCATCCGGAGTTTCGCCAGCGCGTGCAGCACGTTGCCGAACAGTGGACCGAGGTGCTCGGAAAGGCCGTTTCCGACGCAATGCAGGAGTTCGGCCTCGACCGCGAACGCTACCCCGTAGATGCGATGACGGCACTGGTGCGGACGTTCAATGCGGGGATTCTCTTGGAACGGCTTTCCGGATTCGGCGGCGGCCACGACGCGCTGCTGGAAATGATCGATCGCTGGATGGTGTCGCTCTCCGAACGACGATGAGGACGCGCGAGCCGGATCGCAGCGGCTTCGCCGTACGCGACGGCGTGCGCACCGCATACGAAGTCTTCGGTGACGGCCCGGAGACCATCGTGTTCTTTCCGGCATGGTCGATCTCGTATTCGCGCATTTGGAAGGCGCAGGTTGCGTATTTCTCGCGTTTTGCGCGCGTCATCACGTTCGACGGACGCGGCAACGGCAAATCGGACCGCGCAGCAGATTTGGATTATTCTGACGATGCCTATGCGCTGGACGCGCTCGCCGTGCTGGATGCGACGAATACGAAACGCGCGTCGCTCGTCGCGCCGTCGGCCGGCGCGCGCTGGGCGCTGACCGTCGCCGCAAAGCATCCCGAGCGCGTCGAGCGCCTCGCGTTCCTCGCGCCGTCGGTGCCCCTTACCGAGCCTGTCGCGGCGCGCGCCGCTGCGATCGCCCATTTAAATGAAGAGCTGCAGTCGTACGACGGCTGGAACAAGATGAACCTCCGCTATTGGGAGCGCGGCGGCTATCGCGATTTTCTCGAGTTCTTTTGGGCCGAGTGTTATCCCGAGCCGCATTCCACGAAGCAAATCGAAGACGGCATCGGCTGGGGACTCGAGACGACGCCGGACACGCTTGCGGCGACGATTCTCGGGATGTCGATGACGGCGGAAGAAGCCGCGCGCGCGGCAGCCGCGATACAGTGTCCCGTGCTCGTGGTGCACGGTACGCGCGATCGCATCGTGCCGTTTTCGCGTGGAAAGGCGCTCGCAGAAGCGACGCGCGCGACGTTCGTCCCATTGGAAGGCTCCGGCCATATCCCGGAAGCGCGCATTCCGATCGCGATCAATCTGCTTCTGGGCGATTTCTTACTGCCGGAGCGCGAGGAACCGAAACGGAAGCCGGCGCGCCGCAAGCGCGTGCTCTTTCTGTCTTCACCGATCGGCCTCGGCCACGCGCAGCGGGACCTCGCGATCGCACGAGCGCTGCGCGCGCAGCACCCGGAAATCGACGTCACCTGGCTCTCGCAACACCAGGTGACCAGCTGCTTGCAAGACGCCGGCGAAACGATCCACTCCGCCAGCGCGGCGCTCGTCAACGAGTCGGCGCAC